>JAQBNX010000533.1 GCA_028288385.1 Spirosoma sp. | reverse complement strand
TTGATTTTAAGTACGTTGCTAACCGGTCAGGTTATTTTCGCCCAGAAAAAAACCACGCACTTGAAAAAAAATTCGGTGCTGGCTGCATCAAAACGGCCGGTGGCTGGTCCGGCCCGGCTTCATTTCTCCGGGGAGATTGTTCCGACTGAACAGGGAGACGTATCGACGAAACTCGCATTTGCGCTGGCCAGCAGTTCGGGCTATGCGCGTCATCTGAATGCATTAAAAGCCCGTTCGGCGCCCTTTTTTGCGGTGATCGAGCCTATTCTTCAAAAGCACAACATTCCCAACGACTTCAAGTACCTGCCCCTCATTGAGAGCGCCTGGAAAGCTGATGCTGTTTCGTCGGCGGGGGCTGTTGGCTACTGGCAATTTATGGACGAAACGGCCCGGGACATGGGCCTGTCCATTTCGCCGGGCAATGATGAGCGCATGGACCTTCGTAAATCGTCTGAAGCGGCCAGCAGATACCTTAAAGATCTCTATCGCCAGTTGGGCTCCTGGACCCTGGTCGCGGCTGCCTACAATGGAGGTGTCGGGATGGTGCAGCGGAAAATTGTTCGGTCGGGACACCGCGATTATTACGCTATGCGCATGAATTCTGAAACAGGTTATTATCTCTACCGGATTCTGGCCATGAAAGAACTCTTTACCAACCCGACTTACGGCCTAGGCGCAGCACCCGCAGGAGTCATGCTGGCGTCGGCGGGGGATGCCTACAGCCAGGAGCGTGAACAGGCCCGACGTATGGGCTGGCTCCGCGAGGATGAACCCGAACCAGCAGGCGTTCCAGTCGAATCGCTGTACAGGGCGACCAGTGAGGTGAGTATGATGGATAGCGTACTGACCGAACTGCTCAAAAAAAAATCAGCTTCAACGGCTATATTTATGGGCGACGTAGCGGCTAAACTTGTGCGGGCCGGTCAGCCAAAAATTGGCCAGAGCTGGACTTTTGCGCTTACCGAAGATGTGCAGATTGGGGAAGATCAACTTAAAGCCGGCGATGCTCTTTATGCTGTTGTGGACGATGTAGATGGGCATGGCAACCTGTTTTTGCGGGCGACCAAAGCCATTGCTACTCAAACAAAGGTTAGTGTACCACTCTCGCTGATGGCCATTAACCCGGCTACGGGTCTGGCCGGTGTTCCTCGCCCCAAAACCGTTAAAGCAGGCTGGTTAGTGCAGTGGAAACTGTAAATTTTACCAGCCTGGCGGTTCAACAACCGGTACCCGGCCATACGTATTCCGGCAATCGCCCTGTGGCACCAGTTGGCTGTTAACAAAACCATAAACAGCCGAACTAGAACGAGCTTCGAGGGCTTCGTTGCGAACGCGCCGGCGGGTGATGGACGTAATGGCAAAGTAACCCCGTGCTACATCGGTCGGGTCTGCCGCATTAACGAGGTTTCCTGTCACGGGGGCCGGCAAGGGGTCGAAGATGCTGCCCGTTCGGGCACGTTGCTGCTCATATAGCTTCCAGAACTGGTAATTGGCCTGGGTAATCCCATACTGTTGCACCTCCACAAACTGCGGCCAGGCAGCGTAGACAGGCACCTGAATAACCGCCCGATTTCGAATGGGATTACCATTGATAGCTGCATCACTGAAGACATTCACCTGTGTCGACGACTCGGTGGTAAAACAAACATCAAAGCAAATGGCCAAACACCCGAAACAGCACGGTTCCCCGGTCGACTTGCGGACAGTCAGGCCGTAGGCAGTCCAGCGGTAGAAATTTCGCTGGCTGGCCGGATCGTGGGTGGTAATTGAGTAGCTATACCGGTAAGGAGTCTGCACGTTATTGGCCTGAATCAGTCTCGGAGAAATACTATCGATTGGCGGTATGGCTGGCATCTGCTCGGGTTTAGTCACGTAGCGTTTGCCATCTGTCAACAAAACTGTCAGGCTATATGGCTGTCCCACCTGACCCCGAAACGTCGAGTCGATAGTTCGATACGTACCTCCTCCCTGGTCAATAAAACGAACCGAGTGGCCCTGCCCATCGGCTAAGCTGACCTGCGCGCCAGATACTACCCGAAGCGCAGGCCGTTGGTCGCTACTGAGACCAAATGGACTCGTGTAGGTTAGCCGGATGGTATAGGGAGGAGCCTCATTGGTAAACTGCCCATCGATTACTAACCGCGGCTCTTCTGCCCGGATGGGCAGTTCGACGCGGTCAATGCAGGCTGCCAAACCGAATACGAGCAGGAGGCTAACAACAAATGGATGCATCAGAAATAAATGGTATAGGCAATAGACGGAATCAGTGTACCAAACACAGACAGCCGGTAGGCTTCAGTCCGCTGGTTCGTGCGTACGAAATAAATCGAATACGGATTTTTGTGGGCGTATAAGTTGTAAATACCCAGGGTCCAGATGCCGTAGTGTCGTTGATTTTTGTTGAAGCGCGTGTCTTTAGAGAAGGCAACGTCCAGGCGGTGGTAGTTAGGAATGCGGTCGGCATTTCGTCGGGAATAGTCCTGTACCGGCTCAGCACCGTACAGATACTGTCCATCGGGGTAAGTAGCTGGGACACCGGTATAATAAACAAAATTGGTCGAGAATGTCCAGTTGTGGGGAAGAGCCCAGCGGGCCTGCACATTCAGCGTATGTGGCCGGTCGATGTAAGACGGATAATAGCGCCCGCCATTGATTCTGAGTTCATCGAAAGGCGTTTGCACGGCCATGAGTGACCTGGCATATGTATAGTTAGCCTGCCCCGTCAGTCGCCCCGTGTTTTTACTGATTCCGAACTCAACGCCATAAGCCCGCCCGGCGGCCTGTAGCAGTACCCGTTCGAGAGCAGGGTTAAGGATTAGGTCGGCACCGAACCGGTACTCGATCTGATTTTTGAGTCGTTTGTAGTACCCTTCTATGCTCAACTCGATGGCATTATTACGCAGGTTCTGAAACAGCCCCACTGACACTTGATCGGCAACCTGGGGTGGTACGTATCGATCACTCAGTTTCCAGAAATCGAGTGGGGTAATGGCCGTGGTGTTTGAGATCAGGTTAACGTACTGGCGTGTGCGGCCCGCACTGGCTTTGAGGGAGGTCATCTTCGCCAACTGTACCCTCAGCGCTAGGCGGGGCTCCAGCCCGCCATAGGTCTGCACGGTCTGTCCACGCCCGTAGCGAACTGAATCACTGATTGTTTCGGGCGAGACAGGACTATTGGCCAAATAGTTATACACGGTACGTGGTCCCAGATAAGCATAGACCGTATATCTCAGGCCAGCCTGAAACGATATGCGGGGCGTTAACTCCCATTCAGTGTTGACATAGGCGCCCATTTCGCGGGCCTGTTCCGGTTCAATGCGTCGCGGGTTAACACTTGAATTTTCTCCGGTAGGATTGGCCTCGCCGGTTTGAATTCGAAACAAAATTGCGTTTGTTCCTACCTGGATTTTGTGTTTGTGGTTGAGTGTGTAAAACACATCCACCTTGCTTTCGCGCTGCTCGATAAATGACTGGAAGCGGAATGTCAGACCGGGTGTAATACCATCAACATTCAGGTGGTAGCCACTGTAAAGAGCGGTGAGGTTTAGTTGCAGATTGGGTTGAATGAGGTAACTCCAGCGGGCCGTACCCACCGTTGACTGCCAGCCGTAGAGCGTATCGCCCGGAAATTTAAACGTGTCCTGGCTACGGTAGCCCGCCAGCGATACGGTACTGCGGTCGGATGGTGCATAGGTCAGTTTGAGGTTGCCGTCGAAAAAGAAAGCCCGGCTATTGGCCACACTCGCTACTGGAAAGGCCCGCAAGAGGTAATTCGGGAAGGCCACGCGTCCTCCTGCCAGCAGGGTCAGTTTTTTAAATATTGGGCCGTCCACTAGGAACCGGGCACTCACGGGACTCAAGCCACTAGACATTCGCCAGGCATCGTTGTTGCCATTGCGCGTACTCATTTGCAGCAACGAGGATATTCGCCCCCCATACTGCGCCGAAAAAGTCCCCTTACTCAGGCTTACGTCCTGCACCATGTCTGGATTGACATTGGTATAGAATCCCAACAAGTGGTTTGTATTAAACAACGGGGCTCCGTCGAGCAGGACTAAATTCTGGTCGGCTCGGCCCCCGCGCACGTTGAATCCTCCGGCCCCTTCGCCGGCCGTGGTTACACCTGCCTGGAGGGCAAGGGCCTTCAGAATGTCGGGTTCGCCCAGCACAACCGGCATCCGTTTTAAATCAGGCATGCTTAGTTGAATCTGGCCCATCTGTACGTTGCGGATGTTTTTATCCTCCCGTTGGGCTGTCACATCCACCTCGTCCAGATAGGTCGAGCGGGGTTGCAGAAAAAACTGGACGTTTAGGTTACGGTTAAGGGTGAGGCTCTCGCGTCTGCGCAGATAGCCCACCGCCGAAACATAGACCGTCAAGAGACCCGGGGCATGGTCGAGCCGGATAAGGCCTGCCGTATCTGCTTGCGCCCCGGCATGGGTTTCGGCCACAAACAGACTGGCTCCTGCAATGGGTTTTTTGGTTACGCCATCCTGCACCAAAACACTCAACCGAAGTTTCTGCTGGGCATATGCCGCCCGAGAAAAAGAAAACAGCAGGATCAGTGAAAACAGCGGGAGACGTAATGTCATGAGGTACAGGAGGACACGAGTCCAATCGGCAACCCTTAAATGTACAAAAAGGATTGAGACAATGACTCAATTGACGTCCCTTACTCCTTGCTGGCCAATCCTTTCCGGTACGTATCGATAGCTCGTTGCCGGGCCATTGAGTGCTCAACCATGGGCGGTGGGTAGTTTGGGCTGTTTAAATCGGGTACCCAGCGATGAATGTATTCGCCTTTAGGGTCAAATTTTTGGGTTTGTAGTTTGGGGTTGAATACCCGAAAGTACGGAGCCGCATCAACGCCTGAACCAGCCGCCCACTGCCAGCCGCCATTATTGGCTGCCAGGTCGAAATCCCGGAGTTTGCTGGCAAAATACGCTTCACCCCATCGCCAGTCGATGAGCAGGTGCTTAATACAAAAGCTGGCCACAATCATTCGTACCCGGTTGTGCATCCAGCCAGTCTGGTTCAACTGCCGCATTCCGGCGTCCACAATTGGGTACCCCGTTTCACCAGCGCACCACCGCTGGAATTCAGTTTCGTTATTTCGGAAGGGAATATTGTCATAGTTGCTCCGAAAGGCATGCTTCTCAACGTGCGGAAAGTGGTCGAGCACCTGAAAATAGAAGTCTCGCCAGGCCAGTTCTTTCAAAAAAGTGGGGGAGGTTTCTGTTGCCTGCCGAGCCAGGTCGCGAATGCTGATGGTTCCAAACCGCAGGTGAATACCCAATTCACTGGTACCGGTCTGAGCGGGATAATCGCGCATCTTCTGGTAGGCCGTTAGTAACTCGGCCGAAACGACTGGGTCCGGATATGACTCGCCCAGCGGTTGAAAGTTCATCGCTTCCAGCGTTGGAATGTCGGCACTTCGGTTGGACGGTGGTAGGGTCTGAAGAAAATGATGAAAGTATAATTCCGTCGGATATGATTTAACCTGAAACCCGTCCAGCTTACTCAGCCACTTGTTGCTATAAGGCGTAAAAACTGTATAGGGCGATTTGCTGCCAGTCAGCACTTCATCGCCGTCCAGGAGCGCATGGTCTTTGCTGGTATGAAAACCAATACCGCGTTCAGCCAGCATTGCTTTTACATCAGCGTCCCGCTCTTTTGCGTAGACTTCGTAATCATAGTTCGTAAATACATCCGCGACCGAGTACTCTTCTGTTAACTGCTTCAGTATGTCGACTGGCCGGCCATAGCGAGCAACGATGCGCGATCCCATACGGACCAATTCGTTATTGATTTTATGAATTTCAGAATGGATAAACTCCACGCGCCGGTCACGTCGGTCCTCGAGCTTGTCGAGAATCAACCGGTCAAACACAAAGACAACGAGAACGGGTCGGCCGCTTTTGAGTGCGTAGTACAGCGCGGCATTATCGTGCAAGCGCAAATCGCGTCGGAGCCAGACCAGCGAACATAACTCAGACATGATCTGAACGGTTTGGTTGGTGGGCTAACCGCTGGTTCAGGATAAAGGTTTAGGCATAAAAAGTCATCTGCTGATTCGTGTGCAGGGGAATTGCGGGTAAGCAACCATAGAAGGCTTTGCCCGCCGTAAACGGCAACCGCTACTGGTAATTCGGGTGGTTTTGGAACGGCTACATGACGGACCTGGCTGACTTGAATTGGGTTGATGACTATTCTCTATCTTGCGCTGGTAATTATTCCTTCATGAAAATACGGGCTTTTCTTCTGCTGGGTATAGGTTTCCTCTCAACGTCACTTTTTGCCCAGATCAATCCGGCTGGCGTTACCATTGCCCGTGA
>JAQBNX010000526.1 GCA_028288385.1 Spirosoma sp. | reverse complement strand
AACGTAGTAGCACAGGTCGATTGGGAATACCATATTCCGCGCCTGGTCGGCTTCTGGTCAACTATTCTGCTTGGTTCGGATCAGTACAGGGCCAATCCGGTGCTGCCCCACCTGGCCCTGGGCCATAAAACCTCTATTTATTCAGCTCATTTTGATCAATGGCTCGGCTTGTTTATGCAAACAGTCGATGAACTGTTTGTGGGCGAGCGGGCCGAACAGGCCAAAATACGGGCGCAGTCGATTGCGGTTGTACTGCAAAGCAAGCTGCATGGCGCCGGGTTACTCAATCACCCGTAGTTTTACTGATGACCCAGATCAATAATTGATTCCTATCGATAATGGAGTGGTATCTGTTCAGTTACAAATGCTTAGAGACCTGTTCAAAACTACTTGGGATTTTTTGAGTAATAGGTATGTATAGGAAAGGCAAAAGCTGTTTATCAACTAGATTTGTACAAAAGCTAGAAAAAACAGCGATAAACCGGAGTCCTTACTTTTCTGAACCGTTGCGCTATGATCTCTCAAACCAACACCTTTCGTCACGTCAGCTATCTCTGGGACGATGCTAAAGCCGCCCAGTTCGATCAACTGCCCCAGCCCGACCGGGAGGTCGCTCTGCTCATCTACCGCTCCAACCTGCTGGGTGCCGATCTTCGGCTGACCAACTACGGGGGAGGAAACACATCCTGCAAGGCAATGGCCAGCGACCCGCTAACGGGCCAGCCTACCGAAGTAATGTGGGTGAAAGGCTCCGGGGGTGACATTGGTACGCTGACGCGCTCAGGGTTGGCTGCTCTGTATGTGGATCGGCTGCGGAGTTTACAGGGTATTTATCGGGGAATCGAACAGGAGGATGAAATGGTTGAGTTGTTCAATCACTGCATATTCGACCTGGCCTCCAAAGCCCCGTCCATCGATACGCCCCTGCACGGTTTTTTACCGTTTAAGCATATCGACCACCTGCACCCCGATGCGGCCATTGCTATTGCAGCTGCTAAAGACGGTCAACGCATTTCGAATGAGCTTTTCGGGGGTGAGATTGGCTGGGTAGGCTGGCAAAAACCGGGTTTTGACCTGGGGCATCAACTCAAACAATGCCTGGATGAGAATGCGGCCAACGGCATTCAGCTTCGGGGTATTATGCTTGGCTCTCACGGGCTGTTTACCTGGGGCGACACGGCCTATGAAAGTTATGTGAACACGCTGGAGGTGATCGAGCGCTGCGCCGACTACCTGGAAGAGAACTACGGAAAAACGCGCCCGGTATTTGGCGGGGCCAATCTCCAATCGCTGCCTGCTGAGTCCCGGAAGGACCAGGCTGCTCAACTTGCTCCCATTCTTCGGGGGTTGTGTTCGAGCGAACGTCACATGATTGGTCATTTTACCGATGACGAGCGGGTGCTGGAATTTATCAATTCCATCGACCTGGACCGGCTGGCGCCCTTGGGTACATCCTGCCCTGATCACTTCCTCCGGACCAAGATCAGCCCGCTGGTGCTGGACCTGGCGCCGGATGAGGACGTAACTGATACAAATAGCATTCGGGAACGGCTCACCCCGGCGTTTGATGCCTACCGGGCTATGTATCAGGAGTACTACGAAACCTGCAAACGGGATAATTCGCCCGCCATCCGCGACCGGAATCCAGTGGTTATTCTATGGCGTGGTGTGGGTATGTTTACCTTTTCAAAAGATAAACAAACGGCCCGGGTAGCGGCTGAGTTCTACATCAACGCGATCAACGTAATGAAAGGGTCCGAAGCTATTTCGGAATATACCTCACTGCCGCGTCAGGAAGCTTTCAACATTGAGTACTGGCTGCTAGAAGAAGCCAAACTCCAGCGGATGCCCAAACCAAAATCACTGTCGGGCAAGATTGCGCTCATCACAGGTAGTGCAGGTGGAATTGGTAAAGCCATTGCCAAAAAATTCGCTCAGGAAGGGGCCTGTGTGATTCTCAACGACATTAATCAGGAGCGGCTTGATGAAGCCAGCACGGAGTTCGTTCGTGTGTTTGGCAAAGACCCCGTGTCGACCACCCTGCTGAACGTAACGGACCCGGCCAGCATCGACAATGCCCTCAAAGCTGCATGTCTGGCTTTTGGTGGGGTCGATATTGTTATCAATAATGCCGGTATCAGCATCTCTAAACCCATTGCCGAGCACTCCATTGAAGAGTGGGACCGGCTGTATGATATTCTGGTGAAGGGCCAATTCATGGTCACCAAAGCAGCCGTACTGATTCAACGCAAACAAGCGCTGGGGGGCGATATTATCAATATTGTCTCAAAAAATGCCTTAGTAGCTGGTCCGAACAATGCAGGCTACGGCTCGGCAAAAGCGGCTCAGTTGCACCTAAGCCGTCTGAACGCGGCTGAACTGGGTGGCGATCATATCCGGGTTAATACCGTTAACCCGGATGCCGTTATTTCAGACTCGAACATCTGGGCCGGCGGCTGGGCCGAAGGCCGGGCTAAAGCGTACGGCATCACCGTGGCCGAACTGCCCGCCTACTACGCCAAACGTACCTTGCTGAATGAGGTAATCCTGCCCGACGACATTGCGAATGCGTGTTTTGCTTTCGTCGGGGGGCTGCTGAACAAGTCGACTGGTAATGTTCTGAACGTGGACGGTGGTGTTGCCATGGCGTTCGTGCGTTAATACGCACATGCCCATTCATAATCGGCGGATTAAATAATCTTTTTCTATGAATCTGAACCCTGATCACATTGCCAGCCATAATGCGGGCGGACAAAGCCAACACCAGCGCAAATTGGCGCCCTGGACCGATTTGGTCGAGCAGGCCGAGACTGTCATTCAGAAACTGGTGGATTTTCAGATCGCGATTCCAAGCTGGGCACTCGGCACGGGTGGCACGCGATTTGGCCGGTTTCCAGGCGGGGGTGAGCCACGTTCATTAGACGAGAAAATCGCTGACGTGGGTTTGTTGCACGCCTTAAACCGGGCAAGTGGAGCCATTTCGCTGCACATCCCGTGGGATATTCCGACCGATGCCAATGCTACGAAGCAATTGGCGGCCAGCTATGGACTCGCCTTCGAT
>JAQBNX010000517.1 GCA_028288385.1 Spirosoma sp. | reverse complement strand
AACAACATTCGGGGTAATGCTTTGAAAGCGGGGCAGAAGCTGATTGTGGGATAAGGCGATGCCCGGTTATGATCTCAGCCCATTAATGAATCCATTTTTAGGCCCAAACATATAGCCCGGGAGTCGCAAAAAAATCGTATCTTTATTCCTCATTAACAAGCGACTAACACGCTTTTTAAATACTGAATGATTGCTTATTTAGATGGGTTGCTGGCTTACAAAGAGCCAACTTACGTCATCATTGATGTGCAGGGCGTTGGTTACTCAGTTCATATATCGCTTCAAACCTACGCAACGCTACCCGGTGGGGGCGAGCGGGTTAAGTTGTTTACCCACCACCTGTTCCGCGAAGATGCTCAACTGCTCTTCGGCTTTGCCGTAGCCGACGAGAAAACCTTATTTCTAGACTTGATCGGCGTGTCGGGTGTTGGCCCAAACACGGCATTGGGCATGCTTTCGGCTATGCAGCCCGGCGATTTGCGGTTGGCTATATTGGGTGAAAACGTCCGGGCAGTGCAGGCCATTAAAGGAATTGGTGCAAAAACAGCCCAGCGCATTATTCTGGAACTGCGCGACAAAATGAAGAAATCGGGGGTGGTATCCGGTGGGCCAACCTACCGCCAACAGGAGTCCGATCCCGTTCGGTCGGAAGCACTGGCTGCGTTGATGGCCTTAGGCTTTCCTAAACCTACGGCCGAGAAAAGCGTTGACGATGCCCTCAAGACCGATCCAAATTTGACGGTAGAGGACGTAATCCGACGGGCGTTGCGGTAAAATAATCCGGCGTCCGGTAGACGATTGGCCTGATTTTGGCCGTTTGAAAGAAAGACGTACCGTACGCTACAAAATTTGAATCCGTTAGGCCCTCAATGGTGAACCCTTACTTTGTTCACACTCCTCATTTTAACCACACCCTTTTCAACCTTAGTCGACTCCTGTTCAACCTGAATAGTGGCTGGGTAGTGCTGGGATGCTGGCTCTTTGTGGGTATGGGTACAAGTTTTGGCCAGGACCAACCCACTCCGGCGCCCGCCCGGCGGGGCAATGCGGGACGGCGCCAGCAGATAACGGCCGATTCGGCCAGGTCCGAATTGCGCCGTCGGGCTACCATGCGGGCCGATTCAGTGAAGCAAGCCGTTCAAAACCGTAACGACAGCATCCGGGCTATTCGGTCAGCGAACCGCCGGCCAACGGTTAACTGGCCCGATCGGCGCGCTACCCGCTTTTCGGAGCGCCCTTCGCAATCACCGTTTGTGCTACGTGACCCCAAAGGTGTTTCTACGGACTTTGGGTTAGGTCAGGATGGCCAGATTATCGTTACGGAGCGGGTTCGTCCGGGTGGAGCTTCACCGAGTCTGTCCCAACCCAATATTCCCAATCAACCCGGTGTTCCTGTCAGTTCCGATCCATCTACTACGTCGCCCGGTCTTCCAGTTTCGGGTCTGGCCTTGCCGCCCTCGCAATTTGGATTGCCGTATCGCCCGGCCGAGTCAATTCCGTATTCGACTTTTAATCAATTGCAGAACCAGCGCGTTGAGCAAAACCTATGGCGCGAATACGGTGCCCGGCGCGATGGTCAAAGTGCCGTAAGTGGGCGCGGGTTGGTTCCTAAACTCGATCTGCCGCCTATTATCGACCGACTGTTTGGTGGCAGCACCGTCGATTTTAAACCCAATGGGTTTGTTACGCTCGACTTTGGCTACCTCTATCAGTTTATTGACAATCCCGTTATTCCGGTACGACAGCGTCGAAACGGAAACTTTCTGTTTAATGAACAAATCAGCATAAACTTCAACGGAAAGGTTGGCGAACGCCTTGGCGTATTGGCGAACTTCGATACAAAGGCCAGTTTCAACTTCGAAAATGCCTTAAAAGTAAACTATAAACCGGGTGGAGGGCTTCCCGGACTAGGTACGGGCCAGGGGTTGCCCGGTATGCCCAATGCGCCCAATGTGCCGGGCCTGCCAAACCAGCCCGGTGCAAATGGTCAGCTACCGGGGTTCACGCCACAGAACGAAAGCATTTTGCAGGGTCTGGAAGTGGGTAATATCAACTGGGCCGTTAACAGTCAGTTGATACCAGGGGTGCAGAACCTCTTCGGTATTAAAACTCAGCTACGTTTCGGAAAACTCAATGCCACGGCCGTGCTGTCACAGCAGCGCTCGCGCAAGAGCGAGATTGTCCTACGGGGAGGGACGTCGAATCGGCCGTTCGAAATCCGGGCCGACCAATATGACGAGAACCGCCACTTTTTCCTGTCGCAGTTTTTTCGGTCTAATTACGAAGCGTCACTTAAGTCGCTCCCGCAGGTAACATCCGGCGTGAACGTAACGCGTATTGAAGTGTACGTTACTAACCGTACCAATACGACCGAGACACTACGGAACCTGGCCGGGTTTCAGGACCTCGGCGAAGGTAACCCCTATGCGCAGGTCAATCCTAACTTACAGCCCTTTTCGCGCAATAACCGGACCCCTACCGATAACCGAGCCAACGGGTTGTTTGACAGGCTGACCAGCAACACCGCGAATCCATTTCGGCAGGTCGACCGCACATCGGATGTGCTGACGACAACGTATGGCCTAAACAAAGGGCTTGATTTTGATTTGTTGCGTGGAGCCAAACGACTGACGGAGCGTGAATTTAAACTCCAGCCAGAGTTGGGTTATATATCGCTGGTGACACCCCTGCGCAACGACGAGATTTTGGCAGTTGCGTATGAATACACGTATCAGGGCCGCCGTTACAAAGTGGGGGAACTGACGGAGGACTACCAGGCGCGGGCCGCCGACGAAGTCCTGGTGCTGAAGCTGCTGAAGTCGGCCACGCTGCGCAACAACCTCCAGTTGCCGATGTGGGACCTGATGATGAAAAACATTTATTCCCTTAACACGGCGCAGATTACCCGGCAGGGTTTTCAATTGCGGATCGTGTATAAAGACGACCTGACGGGAATTGACAACCCGAATTTACAGGAGGGGCGTCGGTTGCAGAACAAACCACTGGTGCAGGTTTTCAACATGGACCGGCTTAACCAGCAGTTGGACGCCCAGCCCGATGGCAACTTCGATTACGTTGAAAACATCACCATTGATAGCCGTTACGGTAAGATAATATTTCCCGTTCTGGAGCCGTTCGGTGCTTACCTGAGTCGTCAATTTGACCCCGATGAGGAGAGCCTGAGAGCTAAATATGTGTTTAATCAACTGTACCGGACTACGCTGGCTGACGCCCAGCAGATTGCTGATAAAAACAAGTTTTTTCTAAGAGGCTCGTTTCAGTCGGGCAACGGAGCCGAAGTGCAACTGCCTTATGGCGTCAATGAACAGTCGGTTACGGTGACCGCTGGGGGTGTACCCCTCACGCCCGGCTCAGACTACGTGCTCGAAGCGCAGACCGGCCGACTGCGCATCATCAATGAGAGCGTGACCAACTCAGGCCGTGAAATCAGGATCAGCTACGAACAGCCCGATCTGTTTCAGAACCAAATTCGGACGCTGGTTGGCACCCGGTTAGACTACGCCATCAGCCGGGACGTGAGCGTAGGGCTGACGGCCATGCACATGAAAGAAACACCGGCCGGATTCCTGACCCGCGTAGCCATTGGTAATGAGCCGGTAAACAACACCATTATTGGCCTTAATGCGAACGTCCGCAAAGACGCCCCTGGTCTGACGCGCCTGCTCGATGCGTTGCCGTTGGTACAGACGAAAGAACCATCAACCATCCAGTTCAATGGTGAGGTGGCTCAGTTGCTGCCGGGCACAAACCCACGGGCCAGAAATGACAGTTATTTAGACGATTTTGAAGGTGCAAGGACCATTTTCGACCTAACCCGTCAACCTACGCGCTGGCGGCTGGGGGCTACACCCCAGCAGTTTCCGCAGGGGTCGTTCCAGAACCCACTGGAATCTGCCTACAACCGCGCCCGCGTATCAGTCTATTCGGTTGATCCAAGTATTTATACACCCGGTAATCAGGGCGTAGTGTCCAACGTGGATCCGGACGATGTTAAGAAAAACGTCTATGAGCGGTATTTTCTGCCACAGGACCTGTTTCCGGGGCGGTCGGCAAGGGTAGTGCAGTTGCCCGAGAGCATTCTGGACGTATCGTATTTTCCGGCTGAGCGGGGCATGTATAATTACAACACTAATCTAAACCCTGATGGTACACTGCCAACGCCCCGGCGCAATTTTGGATCGGTCACGCGGGCCATCGCGTCGGATATCGACTTCGACAACGCTAACATCGAAAACGTTACGTTCTGGCTCATGGACCCGTTTGTGGGCGGAGAGGCCGGCAAAGTGCGCGGCAACGCCGATAACAGCAAAAACATCAATAATACCACCGGGGGTAAACTGGTCTTCAACCTCGGCGATATATCAGAAGACGTTATTAAGGACGGGCGGTATGAGTTCGAGAATGGGCTTCCAGCCACGGGTGAACCGACCAGCACATCCGCTGTTAACGGGCGTAACCCGGGCACCGAAGCTACGCCCTGGGGCCGGGCGCCCCGGGAGCAGTTCGTCACGAATGCGTTCCAGAGCGGAGGTCGCGAGAACCAGGATGTCGGTCTGGAAGGACTTAAAAACGATGCCGAGAAAACCAGGTTTCAGTCGTACCTGAATACTGTTCAAACACGGGTGACCGACCCCAACGTCCTGGCCGACATTCAGCAGGACCCTTCCGGCGACGATTTCAAGTTTTACCTCGGCGACGAAGCGGACCAGCAGAAATACATTGTAGCCCGGTACAAGCGGTATATGGGCATGGAGAACAACTCCCCCGAAAATACGTCGACCAATGCGTTTTTGACGCCCGCTTCCACCACACTCCCCGACATTGAAGACCTTAACATCGACAACACCATCAATGATAATGAAGCCTACTATGAGTATGAAATAGACCTCCGGCCGGGCAAACTCGAAGTTGGACAAAAGTACATTGTCGATAAGGTCGTGGTGCCGGTGGAGGGTTTGCCCGGTGGGGTAACCTGGTATCAGTTCCGGATTCCGGTTCGGGAGCCGCTGCGCAAAGTAGGCAGCATCAACGGCTTCAAATCCATTCGGTTTGCTCGGATGTACCTCACCGATTTTGAGCAACCCGTGGTGCTCCGGTTTGCACAGCTACAGATGGAAGCCAACCAGTACCGCAAGTACCTCGGCGACCTGAATCAGCGCGGGTTGCAGGAAGTACCCGAGCCATACGACGCGAATTTTACGGTTTCAACGGTTAACATCGAAGAAAACAGTCAGCAGCAGGTGTCGGCGGTCGGGGGCAACAAATACGTGTACACCGTGCCACCGGGATACATTCGGGATCGCGATTTCACGCAGGTTAACACGGTTGAGCTAAACGAGCAGTCGATGCGGATGAGCGTAACGAACCTGCGCGATGGCGACTCGCGGGGAGCTTTCCGCAATACGAACATCGACCTTCAGTTCCGGGAGCGCATCAAAATGTTTATCCACATGCACAATGTCGACAACGAAAGCGGGCAGGTGGGAGCCTTTGTGCGGATTGGCACGGACTATACGGATAACTATTATGAGATTGAAATACCAAGGCTAGTGGCAACCCGCGATGGTGTCAACGACCCCATCCTGGTTTGGCCAACGGGTCCAGAAGGAAACGACCTTGATCTGGCACTGGCCGAGCTGATCAACCTGAAAGCAGCACGCAACCGGAATTTCAGCCGCCGGTCGTCGCTGCCGTTTACGCTGCCATCGGAGAACGGACGGTACAGGCTGACCGTGGTAGGTAACCCGGATCTGAGTTCGGTACAGTCAATCATGATTGGGGTACGCAACCCTAAATCGCCCGACGAGCGGCCCAAAACGTTCACTATCTGGGTCGATGAACTGCGGGCCAACGGCTACGACCAGCACGCCGGTGTGGCCGGTATTGCCGCCCTGAACATGAAACTCGCCGACCTGGCCACCGTAACGGCTTCGGGCCGTATCACCACATTCGGCTTTGGGGGTGTACAGACCAAGATTGGGGAGCGTACCCGCGAAACGACCTCCGAGTTTGGCATTTCGTCGGCAATTGCCGTCGACAAGTTTTTGCCGGAGAAGTGGGGCTTCCGCATTCCTCTCTACGTTAACTATGATCACCGGAATGTGGACCCGCACTTCAATCCGCTTGATCCGGATACCCCGTTGCAAACATCGCTGACCTCCCTGCCGTCGGATGTTAACCCAAGAGCATACCAGCAAATTGTGCAGGACAACACCACGCGCCGGGGCTACAACTTTTCGAACGTCAGGAAGGTGAAAACGAACCCGAATGCAAAAACGCATTTCTGGGACTTTGAGAACCTGGCTTTTACGTATGCGTTCAATGACATGAAGCGTACCAACATCCTGACCCATGAGTACCTGCAGCAGCAATACAAGGGTGGTATTGCGTATACCTATGGTGCACAGCCCAAGGCATTCGAACCCTTCCGCAATAAGGCCAGTTTCGACGCTCCGTATCTGCGCTGGCTCAAAGAGTTTAACCTGACGCTGCTGCCCTCGCTGGTGTCGATTCGGACCGATATGGACCGGAGTTTCATAAAAACCCAACTCCGTAGTGCCGACCTGACCACCGATGGTATTGTGCCCCAGTACGAAAAATATTTTCTCTTCAATCGCTATTACGACCTAACCTGGAACCTAACCAGGAGCCTGGTACTGACCTACCGGGCACAGGCCAATTCCATCATCGACGAACCGGCGGGCGATATCAATACCCAGGCCAAACGCGATTCGATCATCAACAGCATTCGCAGTCTGGGCCGGATGAAAAACTACGTACAGGACATTCGGGCAACGTACCGCCTGCCGCTGGACAAAATTCCCTTGCTCGACTGGATTGCCGCCGACGCGATCTATGGTGTTGGCTACCAGTTTCAGGCCAATTCGTTCGGGATTGCCGACACCCTGAATGTGCCGTTTGGTAACGTAATACGTAACAACCGCGAGAGGGGCATAACAGGGCGGGTCGATCTGATCAGGCTATACAACAAAATCCGGTACCTGCGCTTTGCCAATACGCCCGCGCCGGTGCGCAAAAACTTTGCCCGCAACCCAGGCGATGTAGAGGATATTGCCAGAAGCGAAAGCCGCGTGCTGAAAAATTTCACGCGTGCTTTGCTGACCGTGCGGGGCATTAATTTCTCTTACACGGTTCAGGAATCCACTATTCTGCCGGGCTTTTTGCCAACACCTAAATTCTTCGGGCTTGATCAGCAAAACGCACCGGGTCTGGGATTTGTCCTCGGCAGTCAGGATCGAACCATTCAATACAGGGCCGCCGAGCGGGGCTGGCTAACGCCCAGTACGGTGCTGAATACCGCTTTTCAACAGAACCTCTCCAAGAAATTCAATGCCAGAACAACGTTGGAGCCATTCCGGGATTTCAGGATGCAGGTTGAATGGCGGCTCGACCGGACTGATGCCTACCAGGAGTATTTTCGGCCGGGGGCGCAGGGTGGGCCATTTGAAACTCAGTCGCCGGTACGTAACGGACAGTTTGCTATGTCGTTCTGGTCGTTCCGAACAGCCTTCATCGGGTTGCGGGGGGATAACTCGTCGCCTATTTTCGATAAGTTTGAATCGTATCGGCAATACTTCATTGATAAGTTAACCCTGGCTAATCCGGAGAAGCGGGGTGGCTATAACAATAAGTCACAAGATGTATTAATTCCTGCCTTCTTCGCGGCCTATAGCGGGCAACCCATTGGCAAGGCGCAACTGTCGCCATTCTATAATTTCCCTCTTCCCAACTGGCGTATCGACTACAACGGGCTGTCGGGTCTGGACATAATCAGAAAGCAGTTCACCGCGTTTACCCTAACGCATAGCTACACATCGAACTACAGCGTCGGCAATTTCATCTCCAATCTGGAATATGGTGCGGCTTATGTCAATCTGGCCGTTCAGGGCTATCCGCTGGCAAACGCTATCAATCAGCAGGGACAGTTTGTGCCAGTGTTCGCTATGAGTACCATTACCATGTCGGAGAAGTTTGCACCGATGCTGGGTGTTCAGTTTCAAACCAAGAGTCGTATAAGCGGACGACTGGAGTACAACCAGAGCCGCGACGTTGCCCTGAGTCTGTCCAATTCACAAGTGGCAGAACTGACCAACAAAGACCTGACGGCATCGGTGGGTCTGACGCGGCAGAATGTCAGACTTCCGTTTCGCATCAATGGTGCCTATAAGAAGTTGAAAAACGACCTTACGTTCTCCTGCAACCTGACGCTACGTGACACGCGGGCTATTCAGCGCAAATTAGACGCCGAGCAAATTATCACGGCAGGAAACGTAAACTTTCAACTACGGCCGCAGCTAAGCTACATTGTGAGCCGCCGGTTAAATTTCAACGTTTATTTCGACCGAACGTTTAACGATCCGCTGGTGTCGAACTCGTTCCGACGCGCCACTACGTCGGGCGGAGTGCAGGTGAAGTTCAATTTGGCAGAGTAAGCAGGCCTGCGTGTCATCATAACCCAAAGTTAGCCCGGATTGGCAAGGACAATTGACAACGAAGGTTACCCGTCCCATAACCATTTTGATGATTGGGGGTTGATTTGAGCATAACCTTAAGTCATTTAATTATGAAATACAACCAACTTGGTAATACCGGCGTACTTGTTTCTGAAATCTGTCTTGGCACCATGACCTTTGGGGGTGATGGATACTGGAAGGCAATGGGCGAACTTCAACAGGATGCCGTCAATGACATTGTAAAAACGGCCGTTGATAACGGTATCAATTTCATCGACACCGCCAACGTGTACTCGTATGGACAGGCCGAAACGCTGCTCGGGCAGTCGCTAAAAACACTTGGCTTGCCCCGCCACGAACTCCTCATTGCTACTAAAGTGCGTGGCCGAATGGGAGAGGGTAAAAATCAGGTGGGGCTGGGGCGTTTGCAGATTATGCAGCAGATAGATGATAGTCTAAAGCGCCTTCAACTTGATCATGTCGATTTGTATCAGATTCACGGGTTCGACCCCATGACACCCCTGGAAGAAACCATGCGTGGCCTGGAAGACGTAGTGCGGTCTGGCAAAGTGCGGTACATCGGCTGCTCCAACCTGGCGGCCTGGCAGGTGATGAAAGCGAACGGAATTGCCGAAAAAAATGGCTGGACTAAGTTTGTTTCCACTCAGAACTATTACTCGATTGCCGGGCGCGACCTGGAAAATGAAATTGTTCCTATGGTGCAGGACCAGCAGATGGGCATTCTGCCGTGGAGCCCGCTTGCTGGTGGTTTCCTGTCGGGCAAATACACCCGCACCAATAAACCCGAAGACGGATCGCGTCGGCTGAGTTTCGATTTTCCGCCCGTTGACCAGGAGCGGGCCTATGACATTATCGATGCCATGGAACTTGTTGCCAAAGACCATAACGTATCGGTGGCCCGGATTGCGCTGGCCTGGGTGCTGGCCCAGCCAGCCATAACCAGCGTTATCATCGGCGCAAAAAATACCGATCAGTTAATAGATAATATCAAAGCCGCTGACCTAAGCCTGACCTCCGAACAACTGGCCACCCTGGACCAGGCCAGCGCCCGCCCAAAACCCTATCCGCAGTGGATGATTGAACGGCAGGGTAGAGACCGAACGGGGCCATCCAACTTTGCGCCGAAGCCAGTCGCCGAGATGAAATAACTAATTTTTGGCAGTGGGTATCATTACCCGCTGCCAAAACTCACAGCACCCGCCCTGGTGGCGAGTCGGTCTGGCGGGATGAGCGGCCTCCTTTGAGTCGCAGGGCGGCACGCATATACTCGATCGCCGTTTTTCGAATCAGATCGGGGTCGAAAATCCCAACAGGTCGGCCTCGGTGTATATATTCTGTCGTCTCGCCGGTGAGCATGTCGTAAATACCACAGGGAGTCAGATCATATTCCTCATAGCCCCAGAACAGGAAATCGGTTGCGTCGTCTGAGTCGTCAAACCCAAGCGCGTAACAGGTATCAAACTGAACGAAAACGGCCATGAATCGCATACCGGCTAATACGTCGGGATTGGTCAATTGGTTGCGTTATGCTCTTAAATAAATCTCCTGCGTATTGGTAACAGATAGACAGGCAGTGCTATTCTACAGGCGCTTAAACTCTCGGGCTTAGAAATCAACATTTGAGAAACGGGGATTTACCACTGAGTTTTTAATGGAACCAAACGTAAAGCTCAGACCGACAGAAGAATAGTAATTGAAATTTGTTGGTAGCTGACGGCCGTTGAGCAAAAACTGGTTTGGGTCTCCGCTTTCTTTCGCCAGTGAAATCTGGTTGCGGATCAGGCTGGCGCTACCCGTTACCCGCAGTAGCAGCCCTTCAATAATCCGCCACGATACGTCCATATCGAAACTCAGTCGATTTTTGCTCCTGTCGTGCAGATACTGGTACCCCGATACGCCCGCACTTAAGGTGCCCCAAGGCTCAATCATGCCAAAAACGCCCGTCAATTGATGAAACGGCAGCATCTCAGCTGTCTTATCATAAATAGTGGGTTCAAGGTAACGTAGCGAACGAATGCCAATCTGGTAAATACCCCGAAACTGCCGACGCGTTACTTCCGACACCGGAAAAAAGCTGTACTCCAATGCGGGCGACAGACTCTGCGAAAAAGCCATGTTCTGGTAGACGGAGTGGTAGCCTTTATAAAAACCGCCTGCCGACCAGTGTTCCGAAAAGCTCCGGACGTAGAGTGTGGACAGGCCATATTCCACGTTTGTTACGCTGATATTCTCGTTTTTAACCTGGTACCGGTTGCGGATGATGTTGTAATAAGCGTTGAAACTAAACTTGGATGCCAGCGTTACCCGGTTGATTTTTAAATCATTATTTAACTGAAGGTAATTTTTGTTGCTCTCCCCATTAGCTGTCGCATTGGCACTAATGATAAACACCCAGAAATGCCACGGGTCAGGCTGGGGTTTGTCGGTGGGTTGGGCTTTACGCTTAGGAAAGACAATGGCTACCTGTTGCACGAAACTGGTTTCTGCCATGAACCTGACCAGCCCTAACTTGAGCCGCTGCACAAACTCTTTGCGGATCATGGCGTCCGTGTCGGTTTGCTTTGTGGTAAATCGCAGGGTATCCACCATACTGGCATGACTATTTTTGCCCAATAGGGTGAGTGTGTACTCCTGCCCGCCAGCACCGGTAGCCTGGTTTGTTACTAATATCTCGATATCGCACTGTTGTCGGTCGCGCACATAATCGAAAAAAGGCAGTTCAGTACGTACGTAATCGTCGTAGCAATTAATGTTAGTACAGTTGAGAAACAGTTTGGGTGGTAGAATCAGGGTGTCTTTTACTGCCGGGGGAGGAATGGCATTTCTGGACCGGCGAACGGACTGAGCCGATGAGTATACGGTACTCATTAGCCAAAGGAGAAG
>JAQBNX010000509.1 GCA_028288385.1 Spirosoma sp. | reverse complement strand
ACCAATCCCGCGAGTGCACCTAGTATCATCATCCAAAGTTGTTTTTCTTCTGCCTCTTTTTTCTGGCGCTCCAACTGACTGAGCTGAAGCGCTTCCGGGGTTATACTCGTTTCGTCGTCTGCGGCTGTTTCCGACGCGGCTGGCTTGTCTGCGGTTTGCGACGATGGCTCGGGGGCAACGGCGGGTGGAAGCAGGCCATCCAGTTTGGCGAGTATCTGCGCCTGAACAGCCGCGCTCAGGGGTTTGCCGTAATTCTTGTCGCTTTTATATTTCGCGTAGAACTGGGCCAGTTGTTTCCGGATGGCGGTATTTGCATCAGTGGGTGACAGGCCGACGAAGGCCGCTGTGTTTTTCAGCGTAGCCAGTTCCTGCATTTTAGCCCCCACCTGGTCCCAACTACCCACCCCACGAATGACCTGTTGCGGGTCGCAGCCATCGCCACATTCCAGCAATTGCGTATAGATTTCCTGCGCTTTCGGCTGGCTGATTCCAGCGAAAACCGCCACCGCCACATCTTTTGTCAGCGTATCGACAGCTGCCTGATTGACATTCTGGGCCAGCGTCAGCGACGCCGACAGGCACAAAGAGACAATGCCTAGGTAAGCTACTTTTGGCATACGAGTAGGATTAGTAGTCGGAAAAATAGTCACTACGCCAGGGCATTCGCCAGTTTGTTGATCGCGCCAATAAGCGGGTAGAAAAACAACGTTTCTTCGATTGGCGAGCTAAGCGTATCGATCATACCGCTGTATTCGGCCGCTACTTCGCTTTCTTTCCGTTGAATACCATCCATGAGCGAGGTGTCCAGGTGCGTCCGCAACTCCTGCTGCGCCACCACCAATGACCGGGACGATACGTTCAGATTCCTGACGAAGCTAAACTGCTGGTTAAGGGCAAAGAAGAAATCGATAAATTCGTTGGTCTCTTTCAGTAGTGAATCCACGACTTCCGGTTTCCGCAAGTCGGCATACGTTAGCGTCTCGAATTCGTCGTTGAACGTAGCCGGATACACATAATTGATGGCTTCCGTGTCGACAGGCCGACTGTTGGCGGGCTGCATCTAGGCACCTTTGCAGGTTACTTCATTCGGCCCTTTTCGTTCGTAGAAGAGCTTAAGACCGCTGGTATCGTACGGCTGTTCATACACTTTCTCGAAAATAGCGCGGGCCATTTTACCCAACATCTGATCGTCGCTGCTGATGATCGTCAGTAGTTTCGAACCCGTTCCGCTGAACGTAATGGCTCCTGGCAAGTTGATGCCCCGGTGCTTCATCAGGCGGGCAATATGATACAATAGGGCCGTATAGAACAGGACAAAGACAATCTTCATGTCCTCATCTTTCGCCAGCATTCCGTTAAACGACAGCATACTCTTGGCCTTCACATCGTTGCTTTTCTCGATCGAGAACCAGAACGCCATAATATCTTCCGAACGATTCGTGTCCAGCATCCGCCGGTTATTATCACTCAGATTGCCAAGGCTTTGGCTTTCCAGAAGCGTTTGAATCCGGTCGGCATATTTACGGATAAACCCATTGTGGCTCGCGGCCCCGTACTCGCTGAAGGCATCGCCATAGATGGCGTTCCCCGCAAACCGGAACGACGTCAGCAACTTGGGCTCATTGCGCTCATAAACGACTACGTCTGATGTACCGCCACCAATATCAACGTTGATAACGGGCCGGGCCGACGCGCTCAACGTTGGGTTTTGTTTGTAATAATAGAACGGCGCCACCGATTCCGACACTTCGCGCAGGCGACCCGGTGCCCCCCCAATGTAGCGGTCATAGAGTTCCTGCCAATCTGTGCGGAGCTGACTTACCCGACCGGGGGTCATACTGGCAGGGAAAAACCAGTAGACCGTCGTTTGGGTCAGATTACCGCCTTCGGTTAGCACTTTATTTTTGATCAGCATCAGCAATTCTTCCAGAAAAGCCTCCACACGCCGTTCGGTCTGGTCGTTGTTTTTGGCCCACTTCAGGTTGGTGGTGATCCGGTTAGAACCCGCCGGTTGCCGCTCAACGTAGAACGGAATATTGAAGTCGGCAAGGGCCTGCGTCTGCTGGTTGTAACTCAGGTTCATCGGTTCGGCAATGGCTGTGCGCGTCGGGAAACTATCCGGCCGACCGGGGCCAATGGTTGGCGGCACAAACTCCAGGTCATACAACAGAAACAGCTCGAATAATGCAGGATTGTATTGCGCCGGAGCGACCAGTGTTGCCACTTGCGGGGTCAGTTCGGCCACATCGAAGGGCCGGGGCGATCCCCCATCCACTTTGTATTCGACGTGGGTATTGGTCGTGCCGAAGTCCACCGAGAACTCAAATTGCTTACTGCCACCGCTGTACTCCTGCCAGCGGGGAAGAACAATGCCGTTCATGTCCCGACCGTCGGCGCGAATGTGGGCCTGCAGGTAGTCGAACTCTTCCCGTAAAACATAATACACGCTCGATCCATCGGTATTCTGCTGCCGAACGGTACGTTGATGCTTCGATTCGGGTTTAACTTCGGCATTGGCCTGTTGCCGGAAATACGTTAATTCATATTGATTCTGGCTGTCAAAACCAGACTCGATCAACTGAACTCGGTAATCGGCAGGCACCGAAACCGCGCCCGAGCGCACAAATGGGTAAATATTGACCGTAAACGAATTCTCGACGATGATGCCCTCATTGGTCGTCTCGTTCGGCGCATTCGATGCTCCCACGGTTGGGTTATATACGCGCTCGAAGGTCACAAACTGATTCCCCGGCTGATTCGGTGCCGTAACGGGAATGTCGAGCGTGACGTTGATGCCACCACCCTGCGGGGTCATCTTCAACCGTACGCGTCCCTGCAACAGATCCTCTACATCGAAGAAATCGAAGAAATCCTTTTTGAGCGGTAACAAAAAGCCTTTGTCGGTGGCCGACGTTTGCAAATTACCGTCGAAGAACCGGCCCCGGTCTGTGGGA
>JAQBNX010000201.1 GCA_028288385.1 Spirosoma sp. | reverse complement strand
AACACCATCTATGGAGTGTTACTAGCGAAACTCGGACAAACCCCGCTGGCAAAGTTACAGGTCTTCGAGTGCTAGCAGTAGCTGCTCCCACGTTTAAGCAGGCATCGATAAGCATATCGGCCCTTGTTACTGTTAAATTACGGCCCGTTGGTCATACCATTGTACGGGATGATGAATTAGCTAATTGGACCGCCTGTTCACTTGCAGATGCAGGTGAGTTGGAAACTCGGTACATTGAACCTAATAATCCGGTGCCAGCAGGCTGGATTAGAGTGCATGCATTTCCCTACGAAGCTGAACCAGATTCTTACCTTATCGCTCACTATCAAATATTACCGGTAGGGAGTATGGTGATTACCCTAAAAAGCGAATCAATTCCGGCTGGTTGGCTGGAAGTAGGTGATCAAACACTAACTCAATCCACACGAACCCTATGGCGCAAATTCTGAAAATTAAGATACGAATTTTATAAAAAACCTAAGTTTTGGCAACTCCAAACCTAAAGCAAGATGGCAACAAGCTCTTAAAAGTTAACAATGATTAGAAGGGCGTAAAACATTGAGTATAAAGATTTAGTCGAACTGATTCATTGGATGCGCACTGCACCATACCCGGGTTCAAAAACCTTTTTTACTGGATATTTAATAGTAGGGGGCTTATTAAAGCTGTGTTCGTTCCAGCACCGCCACGACGTTAATAATTTGGTCGGCCGACCACAAAGTCGGACTCTTTTGGCGCTGGTAATACTGAGAATAGCTCACGTTGGCTTGCTTCATAACCAGATTAATCGCTTTGGTATTGCTTAGCCGATCGACGAGCTGTTGCTGCGCCTGGTGAAAGGATTTGATAATCTGCTGATTGGTTTTATTACCGAATTTTATAACTAACTGCTCAATGTCCTGCAGGGATAGAGCCCGGTGCCCCATACGCTTCAGGTAAGCAGTTTGAGGAGAGCCGGTCAATAACTCGTCATCTGCCTGACTAACCCACTCCCTGGCCTTCGTCTCGAACGTTGGCCACTCTGTCTGGTAGGCTGTCGCTGCTTTTTTAATCCCGTCCAGCAGCTCCTGGTCGGCCGACGGCTCACTGACCCATTGCTGATCATCCGCCGTCGACACGTCCTGAACCGGTGGTCGTGTTCTTGGTCTTCTTGCCATATAGGCGGCAAATATCACACTATTTCTAACTATAAAGGATCTGGTAATCGGTTCAGCAACGAGGTTTTTTAAGTAGCAAACCGCAAAGTGCTCCAGTAGGTGGATAGTGATTTACTACGTTCGAGTAAAGACCCGGTAAGTTTCGAGCGCCTACAATGCATTGTCGGATGCCGTAGACTCATAGATAGTTCCTGCGTTTCGAGGGCCTTCTCTGGTGCTGACCATGGGCGTTCCAAAACCCGAGGATTTTTCTGCTTGGCGGCACAGATTGTTTCCGTAGTACGGTTCCCACCAAGCCCGAACCAGCCCCCTGGCTAGCTCGACTCGATGAAGGAATAGTTGTAAGGAATGTGGATCACTGCACAGCGCCGTTCCAACTCTTTCTCAACCGAGTCGACCACACTTCATTATCACTTGTGTAGTCCTTCACAGGTTGCAACTAACAAAGCAGGCCCCCGTGCGGTTGCCCCGGTACGCCGTTGCGGCCGGTACGCAACTATATTTCAAATAGCCTGCTTTGTTAGATGCAACCGTAATTAATGATAATTAAACTGGAGTCCAATATTGCCAAGCGCAAAGGCACCTAATTAGCAGGTTATCCACGACGATGGGTGGAAGCTCACTTCCTGCCAAGAGCGGAGCAGTCGGCGGTACTTACGTCGTCCACCGTCCATAAAAATGCTGTCGGCCTTTACCTCCACGACGTACAGGTTATGCGGCTGTTGCTTTTGGATGCCCAATAAAATAAAGCGGTCGGCGCACACACCGGTCTGGCAGCAACCATCAAGGTAAAAGGCGGCTTGCCGGTCGTACTCGTACCGGTATCCATTATTTTCAAACTCGCGCTGATTGCGGGCGGACGTCGTCTTGATGTCCACGATCAGCCCTTCCTCCGGCAACTGCAAATCAAGCCGGGCTTTGCAGGGTAGCCCCGTCAACTCGTCGCCCCAATACTGCGCCGTTTCTATCTGGGCCTCGGCTATAATATGGCTGAAGAATGGGTTAGTCCGCACGACGTTGAGCATTCGTTTAGTGGCCGAAGCGCCCTTCCCTGTTGGAATGGCGTCGGTATCCAGCAAGAGGAAATCATGAAAGCGCGTGCCAAATGCCTGCGCAGGGCTATGCTGATGTTGCGGCAGGCCGAAGAGGAAATTTTTTAGTTCCGTAAGGTCGCTGTTGGCGATGTGGGGCACTTGTCGGTATTCCATACGTGAGAATAGAACTTAAGGGGAAGAAGGAGTAGTAGTTGGGGTAGATGCTGAGCTGGGGAAAAATCTCTCTGCGATCTTTCCCCAGCTCACTATGGCCAGTCAAATGATATAACAGTGATTAACGGTTGTGTATATACGTCACCTATAAACTGCACTCTCCGACGCACCTCATCCACCGTCATTTTCGGCGTAATGGTGTTACCTCTCTTATCACAGCCGGTAACGATGGCTATGCCGTGGATACGCCCATTGAAGCCCTCAAATCGGAACGCAGGTGGCTGCGGGTCTAGTAATAGGGCTTCGTCGTCCACAGTTAGCGCGTCGCCTTTCTGTTGGCTGCAAACAACATCTATGCACTGGCATCCGATATGGTTGTAAATAGCGCGTAGGCTGTTGGCGTTTAGCTCGACTTCTTCCACGACTTGCCGAGTCGGGTCAATGCTGATTACCTTAAAGGTCCGGGCTGTCGCTCCGGCGCACTGCTTCGGCTGGGTTGCATCAAACTTGCTCATTATCATTGATTGATATGATCGCCGTAGCGATTGAAAAGGTTTAAATTAAGTCTCGGTCATAAGAATGATGAGGCTGTTACCGTCTTCGTCGTAAGCTGCGCAGCGGTCGACCGTTGATGGTGGCTGTACGCAGGGCTGAATGTTCACCCATCCGGCCCTGCTACATAGAAAAGCGAAGAGGGGCCGGATGGGCAACTGATGCGCTGTAACCTCGGTGTCCGCTAGCAACGGGCGGACAATACGATCCCATGCCTGATTACTTTGTGAGTAAGGCCGTTTCGTCGCCGTTATTACCCTCAGCGAAAGGGTTAAAGAAATTATACGCCGTTTTTATGTCGGCCATGTCGGTAAGGGTTTCCTGCCGGAAAAACTTACGAGTTTCGGCGTATGCTTTTAATTCCTGGGTACGTTCCGCCTCGCCGAAGCTATAGCTGAATTGGGCAATATGATAAATGCCCTTTGGCTGAATTTTGGTGTTTTCTTTCTTTTCGGCGGATGCGGTAATAACCACGTCGGCCAGGGTCATGTCGTCATAGTACAGCGGTTCGATCAGGCGGAAGATATTATCCACTGAATACCCATGAAAGAGTACCGCCGATATGCAATTCTGCTCATCAACAAAGAAAATTTCGGCCCAATTCTTCGTACCCATGTTCAGGATATTATCATTGAAAATCCGCCATGCCAGCGGCTGAAACGTAAGTGACTGGCCTATCTTGTTCACACCATTGATGTTAAAAATCCCCTCTTTTGCGTCAAACCGATATTGTCTGGGGTGGCCTTCCAAGTACTTGTATTTGCTGACGACTTCGCCGGTCAACTCATGCACTTTCTCATGCGATGCTAAGCCGTTAACGGCTCCGCTAATGTTGTGAATCTCACTTTGGGCAGTGGCGTTGTTTGTGGCCATGATTGAAAAATAAAAAAAGGTGAAATAGGTGGCTGGAACAAAGCCCGTCCGGCCTTCGGGAGTCCGCCGTAGCGGTACTTAGTAATTAAGCAATGACAAGTCGGTCGGCGCGGAACGAACGAATACCGTCCGCTTCAAGGTCTCGGTATCGAATCACGAAGGGTTTACTGCTGTCCGGGGTCGGACTCTCGCCAATTGCTAGGCGCTGGGTACGGTCGTCTTTGATATAGGTAAATTCGGTGGGGCCGTTCTGCATCTTAGCGAGTAGCTTAACTGTTGCCCACGCCTGAGCCTGTGCGGTTTTAAAGGGAAGCTTAACGGCTTTGACAATCTGCCACGCTAAGGTCGTGGCTTGCTGACGAACCGTAGGGGTGTAGTTAACCTCAATGTTCATTAGTTTAACCTGTTAGGGAAGAGAAATTAACCCAGACTTAGCCCGCTGAGTCGTCGGGCAAAGTCTTAGTCGTATTGTTCGTTAACCTGTTCAATCATTTGCTCCCACATTTCCGAGGTTATGGCTTCAAGGGGAATCGTTACCCCATTTAGCCGGACTTCGGTAACGGTAACCTCCGGCCCTGAACCGGGATAGTCGCGGGTAGCGGGTTCGCCTGGGGTGTAAATAAACTTGAAATCGAAGGTGGTTTCAGTGATGAGCGTCATCGCTTTATCGCTTTTGGTTAACAGTATAAAGATAACCACTTTTTACATTTCATGAAATAATTATATTAGTATAAATGTAAAAATAATTCATTACTGCCCTTTTTTTCCCTTCTAAAAATTTAACAAGTACTTGGTTATAAGACACTAATTAATCACTATAGTCTACCCTTTCTGTTTAGCAAGTAAGATCCTTTTAACATGTATTTTTACACTAGTGTAAATTTTACGTTTTGTAAAAATGTTATTAAACAGTTAGTTTTGTTTCAAAACCAAACAAGATGGAAGAAGCACGTATTATTTCTATCTGCTCTCAAAAAGGTGGAAGTGGAAAATCAGCCATAACGAGTTGGGTAGCCAACAGTCTCAAACGGGAAGGTAAGCGGGTGTTAGTGGTTGATGCGGACGGGCAACGAACCATTGCCAAAATCCGTCAGCGGGAAGTCGAGCAGGGTTTTGAACTAAACCAGGCTTGTGACGTCATCGCGGCCGATAATGTGCTGGAGGTACTCGACGAAAAGTTTGACGACTACGACGTCATCTTCATTGACTTGCCCAGAATGACGGGTGCTGACGAAGCCGTTTTGGCACTGTCCTACTGCGATATTATTCTGGTTCCCGTTCGTCTCGGTGATTCAGATGTGATCTCGGCGTTTGAATTTATTAATGCAGCTAAAAAGATGGGTGAAGTTCGGCGCGAGAAGGGACTAGACTTCTCGCTATATGGGGTACAGAACTTTCGGAAACCTAATCTTCGCGAAAACCGGCAAATTGACGAGTACGCAGCGATGTTAGGTGTTACCCTTTTCAGCAATCCACTACCAGACAAGGCTGACTTCATGCGGGCTGGGACGATCAATATACCGTCCGACTTTCCTAGTGTTGCTGACGCTTATAATCCATTCTTCACCGAATTCAAGCAACGATTCCAACTCCCCTAACCATGGCAGAACCAAAGAAAAATAGGCCCAGAACTTTATCCCTACTGTCGGGACCCGACGTACAGAAAGCGGCTCAGGAAGCGTTCCACGCGACAGCTAAATTGCCTGAGTCCCCTGATAAGGATGAACCCGACGAGCCGGTCGCCCAGCCACTGACGCTTGCCGAGCCGGAACAAGAATTGAAATCCACAGCAGTTGAGTCAACTTCCCTTGAATCGGTCCAGGCCAGCATGCCCGTCCCTGCCAAAGCCAGAGCAAAAAAGTTGGCTAAGCCGCCCGTCGAAGAGGATAAAACCACCCAAAATGTAGCTGTTTCTGCCTCTGTCCATCAGGCTGCCAAACTGGCGGCTACGCATTATGGACAATCTCTCCGCGATTTGGTTGAAGAAGCGATTGAAGCACACCCTAACGTCAAGAAGATCCGCAAACTTTTAAGTCAGGCCGAAGAGTGATCGACTTTTTTCCTTCTCATTGGCCTTTTTAAGCCCTATCGATATATTTGTATATGACCTCTTATTAAAATGATTTGGACATCTATAATAACGGGTGGTTTGATGGGGGCGCTAGCGTATTCGCTCTGGCTACTGTACCGGAGGCCAAAACAACCTGTGCAGTCATCCGCTGCAGTGGCGATGCCATTTCAGATGAATCGCCAGGCGCAGCTTTTGGCGATGCAGCGCCGGGTCAGCGAACGTCATTCCTCCGGGCGAACGATTGGTTTACCTGGCAATCCATCTGCGGCCGGCAGCAAGGCCACGCAACCAAATGAGGAGAACGGTTCGGGGGGCGATTTTGGTGATGACCTGGCAGTCGGCTTAGCTATCTGTCAAAAAGAAAGTGTCTCCGATCACCAAGAACAACCCAAACGGCGATCTCGTAAGTTTGAAGCACTGGATGCGGATGTTGACCGGCTCAAGGATATATACAAGCAGAACAATTCGATTCCTAAGTGAGTCTTACCGGCTTCCTGACGACTGGTAACGCTCGTTAGATTTGATGATTTATGAACAAGCTCATTTCCTGCCTGGTGATTGATGACGAACCGCATGCCCAGGAGCTATTGGTTGATTACATTGCTGCCTTACCTTCACTATGTCTTAAGGGACAGGCTTATAACGCGGTGGAAGGCTTAACCCTGCTTGAGCAAAACAAGCCGGATGTCCTGTTGCTGGACATCAACATGCCTCGTATGTCAGGATTGGATATGCTGCGTTCGCTAACGGGCCGTCGTCCGCACATCATTTTAACGACAGCGTATCCCGAATATGCCGTCGAGGGTTTTGAACTGGACGTTGTCGACTACCTGACTAAACCAATACGATTTGAACGGTTCGTGCGGGCGATCAACAAAGTCAAAGAGCGAATCGGGTCCAATCCCGAAAAGCAACACACCTTGGAGCCAACTGAACCCATCAGACAAGTGGAGCCGAATTCGACCGTAATGGTCCGGGAGGGAAAGTCCCTCATCAACATTGCGTACCAGGATATTTTACTCATTGAGGCAATGGATGATTACATTAAGATTTTCCTGACGGGGAGTGCCCGCCCTATCGTCGCCTACCAGCGTATGTCACGCATGGAAGAGGTTCTGCCGTTCCCTCCCTTCATTCGAGTAAACCGTTCTTATATTGTTCGCAAAGACTCAATCAAACGCATCGATGGGAATGTTCTCCACTTGTCCAATGGTCGTGAAGTAACCATCAGCCGAAAGTACTGGGATAGCCTAATGCAGCACATGAAGGTCGCTTAATTAGTCAAACATCTTTTTCAAGGCGTATACCGATTATACCCAAAATCGGTATACGCCTTTTTGGTTTTTAACCACTAAGCATCCGCGTTCCACTAACTCAGCCGCTACTCCCGTGGACAAACGTTAGTCCACTTCCTACCTCCTTACTGAACTCCACGCCGGTTTGTGAGAAGGGAAAAAAGTTATGCCCATGTCGACGTTGCCAATCCATAGCACGAATACAAGGCTAAGTGCTTCAAGAAGCGACTCCATTAACTAGTATTTCAATACCATCTTAGTACAGGTTAAAGTCTTGAACTAATCGGAAGAAATCAGCTTTAAAAGTCGCTATTCTTGGGTGGTTCTGCGGAAAGGGAGATAAATCGTCATTTGAGAGAAAAATCAGTCTCATAAACTCAACTAAAATGTGAGATTCTGATTTTGATTAGTGACCGGGTCGCCGGTGCGAATGACATTTTGAGACTGAAGCTTAGATAGAATTACTTTGCCAGGACAACTACTGTCTCCATCTCAAGAATAGGGCGTTTCATGTGATACCGATCTGCTATGAGTTTGTCAAACTGCTATACTGGTAGCCTGTAACAGGAACTATTTAAAAATGACCTTGCTAGACCAATTAATTTAAACACTCATTATTTACTAATCGAACCCTTCAAATAAGTCGATAGCACCTCCCACCGCATTTTATTGGGATCAACCGTATTAGAGTTGCTCATAATGATGAGCGTTACGTCTTGATCAATTAAATGAACCCAGTTCGTGTGGTGTCCATACCCGTAGCCTTGACGCTCAGCCACCACATACTGGCTCGCACCAATCTGTTTGGGGTACACCCAAAAGCCGAAAGCCACATCCCCTAAGGATTTGTAGGGGGTGAGCATTAGTTGTACCGTCTCCTTCTTCAACAGGCTATGGTGAAACAGGGCACGGTCAAACAAGAGCAAATCCTGGGGCGTCGAATACATAGCTCCCGCCGAAAAGTAATTGTCAATGTAATAGTTGGTGGGACGGGAAAACGTGACCGGGCTTGACGAACTATTGAAATAGCCCTTGTCCAGATGGGCAATCACATCCTCATGATGTAGATAATCCGTATTGCGCATGCCCAGAGGAGTCAAAATCTTCTGCCGTAAGACCTCCTGAAAGGATTGGCCATAGAGTCGCTCAATAATTTTGCCCAGCAGAATAAAGTCGCCGTTATTATAATCAAATCGGGTGCCGGGCTGCCTTACTAACCGCTCGGAGCAATAGCGGGTAATAAAGCTGTCTACAGGCCAGATGGTAGAGTTATAAGCTTCAGCGATTTCGCGCATTTCCTTATTATCCCGTCCACTACTATAGGTCAACAAGTCTCGGATAGTGGCCTTGTGAGCGGCTTCCCCCTGGTATTCAGGATAGTATATGGCAATTGAGGAGTCTAGCTGAATCTTGCCTTGCTCATAGAGTTGCATAATCAACGCCGCCGTAAAGGTTTTGGTGGCCGAAAAAATATGGAACCTAGTTTTGGAAGAGTACTTTATGCTGTCCTCTCTATTTGCCAGTCCTATGTACGTTAGATAGTCTATTTTACCTTTTTTGGCAATGAGAACGGTACCGTTAAAGTTATCTTTAGTACGATATCGGTTCATCAGGGCCTCGACTTGGGCTTTTTGGCCATAGGTAGCTGTCCTCAGCCCAAGCAGCAGTAGCAGGACTAAAAGGCCATCTTTACTTATCTTCATCACACACTATTGCGGTTGATTAGTAAAACTACGTATTACAAGATAGGCTCAAATATAGGCTTCTCAAATAAGGCTCGAAAAGTGCACTACTTGATTATACTCTGGTGATAGCACGAACTGCTCTTTCCCGAGTTCGAGTTATCGTCTTATATTGCCTTCCCAAACCGCCTAACTGGCGGCTCAGCTACGACACCGAATAGGCAAGAGGCTCACTCTCAATCCACAAAGCATATACTGTGTCTAGAACGTGAGTCATTTCACGAGTAACGCATCAATAATTTGATCAACTACATAACATTAAATGCAATTTAGACTTACCGCCTTCGTAGTACTACGCTTTTCCTTATTTTTAACCGGCTCAGTACAAGCTCAAAAGACGGATATCATGATGGTAGGGTCTGACCATTTCAACCAAACCTATAAAAAAGATAACCCCAACACCGACATCCTACTGCCTAGTCAACAAACAGATCTTAACGTATTCGTAAAACTGATCATTCCGTACAGGCCTGATATCATCATGGTCGAGGTGTTACCCGAAAAACAAAAGCAGATTGACAGCTTGTATGCGCTGTATCGTCAAAATAACCTAAAACTAGACGCATTAGAAGATGGCAGAAGCGAAGTGTATCAAGTAGCATTCAGAATGGCTAAACAGCTTGGATTGCCTAAGATATACTGCGTCAACGCACCTGGTGGCACGTCTCAAAGCATTCTGGATAATGGGGACAATATCAATCTGTATAAAGAAGAGGGGTTGGCTCTACGAGCAATGGCTACCGAAAAAATGAAAGCCTTGCAAGAGAAAAGAATATCATTTAAAGACTACCTAGTTTTTCTAAATCAGCCGGAGACGTACAATAAAGTCTATCGATTGAGATACATTACACCGGCAAGGGTTATCAATGGAACGTTTAAAAAACCGGATGCCATGGTTGACACGGCCTTCATTAATCCCACGTATATCGGGGCAG
>JAQBNX010000477.1 GCA_028288385.1 Spirosoma sp. | reverse complement strand
ACGGCTCTTAAAAACCAGTCAGTTCGCTCCACAGAAACCCGCTGCGGCAACGGCTCCGGCCATCCTGTCCAATCAGGGTATTTACCTGGCGTTCGTGCCCGTCAATGATCGGGAGTATACACTGCACCTCATTAATAACACCGATTGGGACCTTCCCTACGTCCTGGGCGAAGAGTCGGCTCCTCCCAGCGGGGGTGTACAGTTTCGCGGCATTGGTAGTGGCGTCTTAAAACCGAAGTCACAGCAGAAAATGAACGACCACTACGAACACGCCAAATTTGAGGAGTGGCCAACGTTTGTTGTGCAGGGGCTGTGGTTCCGGGCCGGAAAGGCTTCCCTACGTCCCCCGCTCATCAAGCGCTTCAAAGGGCGGGCGTCTACCTTCTTTAACAGAAAAACAACTGTTCCGGTCCTGAATCAGCCGGGTTTTCTGACCCAGCTCGATGCCGAAGTGGCCGAGTCCGGGTCGCCAACCGCACCGGCGGACCGGCCATCGAGCAATCGTCCTAAGCCCATGACCATCCGGCCGGATGAACTGAAGGCTGAGATGCTGAAACCCAAGTCAGAAACTACCGAAGTGTCTGTGGAGCGGCCAACATCGGTCGTGGACCTGCATATTGAAGCATTGCTGCCCAAGGGAGCAGGAAACCGCACACCATCGGACCTGCTGACCCTACAACTTCACACGTTTGAGAAAAATTTAGAAAATGCCATTGCCAGCGGCATGAGCGACATTACGTTCATTCACGGTGCGGGCAGTGGTGCCCTGCGCACGGAGCTACACCGCCGGTTGGGCCAGCACCCGAATGTTAAATTCTTTGAAGACGCGCAAAAACAGAAGTTTGGCTATGGGGCTACGAAGGTTACGATTAAATAGGGTTTCTTTTGGGGTAGTTCTATGGATGACAGTAATTTGCTGCCAACCCATCTCCACCAATCGCCTGAATCCAAAGGCGCCTAAAGAATCCTATACAATCACCGCCATGGAAGTCCGTAATGACCGCTTTCTGTCTACCGTTCATATTCCAGTTTCCATCGCCATGGCCGACGTAGAGCGGCAAATTAATGCACAGGTCAATGGCCTGATTTATGAGGATAACAGCCTGAACGATAATAACCGCGACCAGTTCATGGCCAAAGTCTGGAAGCGGGGCACCATAATTGTCGATGCGCAGGACAGCCTGTTTCATTTTACGGTGCCACTACGTATCTGGGCCAAAGCGGGCGTGTCGGTGCTGGGATTTACGCAGTATAAAGAAACAGAGTTTGAGATTGACCTGCGTTTCAAAACGAAGTTCGACCTCAGCCACGACTGGTCTGTCAATACCCAAACGCAGGCCGATGGCTATGCCTGGGTACGGCGCCCCACCATCAGCATCGTGGGAGTCAATGTGCCGGTAACGAGTTTCGTCAGCCGCATGATTGACAAAAACTTAGGCACCATCACCAAAACCCTCGATGAGCAGATCCGCCGGAATGTTGACCTGCGTACGCCGGTTCTGAAAGTTTGGAACACCCTCCGCGAGCCGTATCTTCTCACCGCTCAGTATCGAACGTATCTGCAGGTGGTGCCCAAACGAATTCTTATTACGCCCCTGCGCTTCGAGGGCCGTTTGGTCCAGGCCACCATCGGTATCGAAGGCTACACGCTCACCACTACGGGCGATAAACCCACTGTTCGTCCGGCCGTGTCGCTGCCCGACCTGACGGTAGTGAGTCAGGTTAAAAACGATTTTCAGATTGGTTTGCTAAGCGAAGTGAGCTACCCCGAAGCGGCTAAACTGGCGGCCAGCGAATTTGTGGGCAAGAGTTTTTCGTTCAGCAATGACCGCTACACCCTTACGATTACGAACATGGACCTGTACGGTCAAAATGACAACCTGATTATAAAAGCCGGACTTAAAGGCACCCTCAGCGGAGATATTTACCTGAGGGGTCGGCCCTATTATGATGCGCAGTCGCAAACCATTTCGCTCAAAGACCTTACCTACGATCTGGACACCAAAAACCTGTTGCAGCGGTCGGCGAGCTGGCTGCTGCAGGGAACATTTGCCCGAACGCTGGAAAAGCAACTGACCATCCCGGTTGGTTCGTACCTGGCCGACATGCAGAAACTCATTCAGGAACGGCTTAAAAATAACCAACTGGTTAAAGGCGTCACGATTAACGGCCGCATCGACGAAATTCGGCCCGACCAGGTGTATCTGACGCCTACTGCCTTGCTGGCCGTTGTAAATGCCCGGGGCCGGGTCGACGTAAAAGTAGAGGGCCTGTGAGCGTTACGTTACGCCATGTAAATGGCTAAACACACCGTCTGTTTCGTACCTTTGTCTTCCCCAATCAATCCAGACCGGCTTATCGCGTCCGAGCAATCGGGCGAGGAAAGTCCGGGCAGCGAAGAGCACCCTACTTCCTAACGGGAAGGCGGACGGCTGGTGACGGCCGTTCGACAGCCAGTGTCACAGAAAACAAACCGCCGAAAGGTAAGGGTGAAAAGGTGGGGTAAGAGCCCACCGCCCGTGGGGCAACCAATGGGGCAGGATAAACCTTAGGGGCTGAAAGACCAAATAAGCGTCGGACGTGCGGCTGCTCGTCGCCAGCGGCTCGCAAGGGCCAACACCGACGCGGGTAGGTCGAACGAGGTGGTTGGTGACAACCATCCCAGATAAATGATAGGCCATCCGGTAACGGAGGACAGAACCCGGCTTACAGGTCTGGATTGAGCGGGGAATTTTTGAGAGGCTTTCCGATTCGGTACACCGTTTATTCTGGCTGAGGCTTGTCACTACGGTATAGGTGTAACTCTTCGGGCATGCTTATACGTTGCACAAGTAAAATTGGGCGTGATTCTCGTGATCATTCGTTTAGCTGTGCAGGTACTGCAGGGGTAATCTCACTAATATTGTAGTTATCAACTTCACCTATTAGATTCGGATAAAATATTTTTACCTATTCACTTTTAAATACAAAGTACTTTTTATTAGATTTGCTACGTAGGAAGATTTATATAAAAACAAACTATTTGTACTCATGCAGAACACTAGACTTTTTGCAATTTTGCTTACGGTAGCTTTTTTACTGCTCATTCCATTGGTGGCAATGCAGTTCACGGATGAGGTAAACTGGACGTTGTCCGATTTTATCATCATGGGTGTATTGATGCTCGGCACTGGTTTACTATGTGAGCTTGTCATGAGAAAGGTACCTAGTATAAAGTACCGGATCGCTATTTGTAGTGCTATTCTGGCAGGACTCATCCTCATTTGGATAGAACTTGCTGTGGGCATCTTTGGAACACCTTTTGCCGGAAGTTAAACACAGATACTGTTATACAGGTTAACCGGCAGAATGATAAGGGAAGAACCCACCGCCCGCGGGGCAACCAACGGGGCAGGATAAACCTTAGGAGCTGAAAGATCAAATAAGCGTCGGACGTGCGGCTGCTCGTCGCCAGCGGCTCGTAGGGGCTAACACCAATGCGGGAAGGTCGAACGAGGTGGCCGGTGACGACCATCCCAGATAAATGATAAGCCAATTGTTTGGACCGCACAGGTGCAAACAATTGGCTTATGGTCGTGTACTGTACAGGTTTTTATTATAGGCCAAAATCAACAAACATCGAGTAACCGTCGCCGTCGAGAACGAATAACTTGCTCTTTTTACAATACACCACTTTGGCATCACTGAACCAGACGTGTTCGCCACCCGGACTCTTCAGATAAAGTCGATTATTGCCTTTGTCAGT
>JAQBNX010000459.1 GCA_028288385.1 Spirosoma sp. | reverse complement strand
GCGCCGGCAGAAAGTTTAAACTTTCTGCCGGCGCTTACTTTTATGAAGTAACGTAGTGACTGGGTAAGCGGAACTGTTCTACAGTACAACCACTGAATTTTCGTCGGACGAAATTCCACTGGCTACGTATTTATCGGCAGCCCAATCATTCTCCCAAGTCGTACCGTCCAGAATGTAACGGTACTGGTATTCACCACCCACTGGTAGTTCAACCGTAGTCTTGTACGAACCGTCTTTCTGCTTCTTCAGGGTCAGGGCGCTAACATCCCAACCGTTAAATTCGCCAGCGACCGCGACCGTCTTAGCGCCGTTGACAGCTTCTGCTGGCAACGCGAACGTTACTTTGCAAACAGGCTTACTTTTGATAAATTGTTTGGCAACTGCCATAGTGAATCATTGTTTGGTTTATTCTGTAAAATTATACACTAAAATAAATAAAGTCATAACAATCAAATGGTTATGGGTACATATTCTTTAAATTGTGCTAATCAATGCATTTTGATTTATAATTTCATGTATCGATAAAATCGAATTTTCCTAAATAGTGGCATTTTTTTTCAGTTCTGACCTGACTTACAGGCCCGGTAAATGTTGAGCTGATAATGAAGCGCTTAAGTTAAAAAAGCGTTGGAGAGAGGGCTTGGCAATTCAATAGATAAGGTTGAATGAATCTTACAGCACTACTACACGAAACTCAAGCAATCACGTAGCGCTGGTATTCCCGCGTCCAGGTACGCGCTCCTAAACCCGCAATAATGCAAAACACAAAATACTCGATGCCAACCAGCTTAACATCTTTTATAAAATACATATACGTTGATAATACGTCAATCACGAGCCATACGTACCAGCATTCAACCCGTTTTTCAATCATCATGAACGTACCGGCTATGCTCATTACGGTTGTAAACGAATCTAGGTACGGGAAGGCACTGGGCTTGCTGAATAATATGGGAAACAAGGTGTGCAGGTTACTGGCAAAATGGCCAAGAACCACCGTAGCCACGACGCAGGCGAGCGACCAGGTCACTAACTGACGACTGGGCATTCGGCTGATACGTAGCGCCGGTTGGTATTTAGAATCCTGGATCACCTCTTCCCCCTTTGCAGGATGAGTCCAGCGCCACCAGCCCAGCAGGTAAGTAATCAGGAAAAATACCTGCAAAAACATGTCGGGATACAATTGGACCTGATAGAACAGGAAGAAGAATAGAACTACCCCAACAACGGCAATGGGCCAGGTCCAGACGTTGTTGCGGGCTACCAGCCAGGTGGCCAATCCACTGATTGCCACGGCGAAGAACTCAATGTAGCTCATTGGATAGCCCCACAGCGTAAAAAAAATCGTTTTTACGTCGAAAAAACTAGCCATGCGCGGTAGTAGTCGGTGGGGAATTTGCCTTTTAACCATCAATATTACGGAGCATTCTGCTTATAAAGTGATTTCACAGCTCACGGATAAGCGCCCGCTACCCTTACTCAAGCCTTTAGCTCATGCAAAAAATTGCCATGCTCGGTGGCGGCTTCATTGGCCGCTTCTATGCCGAATCGCTCCACGGCCAGCGCAGCCGCGACAAAGTCGTTGCCATTTATGCCAGACGGCAGGAAACTGCCCAAAAGTTTGCCAATGACTACGGCTGCTCCTTCCTTTCGACTAATATGGAGGACGTTATTGCCCACCCCGACGTAACGATGGTGTGCATTGCCCTGCCCAACAACCTTCACGCCCCCGCAGTTGAACTCTGCGCCAAACACAAAAAGAACGTAGTCTGTACCAAACCACTGGGTCGCAACGCCGATGAAGCACTGACCATGATGCGGATGGTTGAAGAAGCGGGCATTTTTGGGGGCTATCTCGAAGATCTCTGCTATGCGCCAAAGTTTTTAAAAGCGCTGGAAACCGTAAAAAGTGGCGGGTTAGGCCGGGTTTTGTGGGCCAAATCGCGCGAAACGCACCCCGGCCCGCACTCTAACTGGTTCTGGGACAAGGAACAGGCGGGGGGTGGTTGTATGCTTGATCTGGGCTGCCACTGTGTCGAAATCGCCCGAAATTATATTGGCAAAGACGTGCGGCCCGTCGAAGTTATGTGCTGGGCCGCTACGCAGGTGAAACCCATTGACGCCGAAGACCATGCCATTGCCTTAGTAAAGTACGAGAACGGGGCTATTGGGCAGTTTGAAGTGAGCTGGACGTTTCGGGGTGGCATGGACCTCCGCGACGAAGTGATGGGCACCGAAGGCACAATCTGGATCAACAATTTCCTCCGTACCGGCTTTGAAATGTTCACAACAGGAAAAGGTGCCAATTACGTGGCCGAAAAGGCCGAAAGTAATACTGGCTGGCTATTTCCCGTGGGCGACGAAGTAAACGAGCTTGGCTACAATCACATGTTTACCGACATGTTTGCGGCTGCTGAAGAAGGCCGTGAACCCGCCGAAACCTTCTACGACGGCTACGTAGTGAACGCCGTACTGGACGCGGCCTACAAGTCGGCCGAGACGAAGCAGTGGGAACCGGTGCAGTTGCCGGTTTGGCGGGGCCGGGAAGGCCTAACGATGGAAACAACACTGACCGAGTATGACGCCGACCATTACCTTATTAAGCAGGAAATGACGCATGATGGCCGAAACAAGATAATTTTAAAAGAGAAAGTGAGCGGCAAGATTGTCGAGCGGGATCTCGTTTAAGGCTCTCAATCCGGCAGCAATGCCTGAGCGATAATCCCGCAAACGGTCTGCTGCTTGCTGAAAGCCACTCAATTTCTTTTCTTGCATTACGAAAACCAACACTCGAATTAAAAACTCAATGTGGTTAGAGAATAAGAAAATCGTTGTCGTTGGCGGCACAACGGGTATGGGACTGTCGGCAGCAATGGCCTTCGTACGTGAAGGCGCTCAGGTAATAGTGGTGGGGCGTAATCAGGAGAGTTGCATAGCCGCCGAAAAACAACTCGATGGTAATGGCCTGGCTATGTCCGGTGACGCGTCGGACCCGCAGACGGCCCCGAAAGCCATCGCGCTTTGTCAGGAGATTTTTGGTGGTTTTACGGGACTGTTCCACGTAGCGGGCGGCTCTGGCCGGCGCTTCGGCGACGGTCCTCTGCACGACATTACCCTTGAGGGGTGGAATTATACCGTTAACCTCAACCTCACCTCGCTGATGCTGTCGAATCAGGCAGCGGTGCGGGCCTTTCGGGCGCAGAGGCGCGGAGGTGTCATTCTCAATATGGGTTCAGTGCTGGGATCGCGTCCTTCGCCGGTCTACTTTGCTACCCACGCTTATGCGGCCATGAAATCAGCAGTGATCGGCTTTACCCGGTCCATCGCTGCCTACTACGCGAATGATAATATTCGGGTCAACGTACTGGCCCCGGCGTTGGTAGAAACCCCCATGGCCAAACGCGCGGCCACCGACGATACGATTATGGCTTTCACCAAAACCAAACAACCCCTCGATGGTGGACGTATTGGCCAGCCTACTGACCTTGATGGAGCGGCCGTGTATTTTATGTCTGATCAATCGGCGTTCACTACGGGGCAGGTGCTAACGGTGGACGGCGGCTGGAGCGTCAGTGAAGGACAGTTATGAACGCCATCGGCATCGACCTCGGTGGCACCTGGATCAAGGGCGTTTTGATGCAAATTGAAACAGGAGAAATAGTTAAGCAGTCCTACCACCCTACTCATAGAGAGGAGGATCGGACTGACGCTCAGCTTGGAGCCGTCCACTGGCAGCAGGCCGTTGCCGAAATCGTTGCCCAATTGCAGGCGGATTCCACATCGTTGGTAAAGGCCATTGGCCTGTCGGCACCGGGTCTGCCGAACGAAACCAACCAGTACATCGAATGGATGCCCGGCCGGCTTAGCGGCCTGGAACAATTTCACTGGGGAGACTTCCTCAAACAGCCCGTTCACGTTGTCAATGACGCGCACGCGGCCCTGCTGGCCGAGAGTCGGTTTGGCGTGGCAAAAGGGCATAACAACGTAGTGATGCTTACACTTGGCACAGGAGTTGGTGGTGGCGTGCTGATCGATGGTAAGCTTTTTCAGGGTAATTTTCAGCGGGCGGGCAGTCTGGGCCATATTACGGTCGGTGCCGAAACCGATCGGGATATCACGGGACAACCGGGTAGTCTGGAAAACGCAATCGGCAACGCTACCATCGAAAAACGGTCAATGGGCCGGTTCACCTCAACCTATCAATTGCTCGAAGCGGTGAAACAGGGTGATTATTTTGCCCAGTGGGTCTGGTTATCATCGGTGCAGCGGTTGGCCGTTGGCATCAGTTCTTTACTAAACGCTTTCTCGCCTGAGGTCGTCGTTCTGGGTGGGGGTATCACACAGGCCGAAGATGAGTTGCTGCTGCCACTGGCCGAGTTTATGAGCCTATACGAATGGCGACCAGGTAGCCGGGCGACACCGATTAAATTGGCCCAGTTTGGTGATATGGCCGGAGCTATTGGTGCGGCAAGTTTTGCTATTCAAAATGAATTAAAAAATACCATAAGCCGGACGGTTGACTCCTGCTTCGATGTGGATTATTGGGTTTTGCCTGGTTCGTTACTGAAAACCTCGCTAACTAGCCCTAATCCCTGTACCCTTGTAAAACATGACAGATCAATACATTCAAAAATGCCGGGCTATTCTCGATACGGTCGAGGCCCAGCAATCCCAGATTCAGCAAACGGCCCGCTGGTTTGCCAATACAATTCTTGCCGGACGTATGGTCCATGTGTTTGGGTCGGGACACAGCCGGATTATGGTGGAAGAGATGTGGCCGCGCTACGGGTCATTTCCTGGTTTCAACCCCATTGTTGAACTCTCGCTTACGTTTCATAATCTCGTAGTGGGCGCAAATGGACAGCGACAGGCTATGTTTCTGGAAAACGTACCGGGACTGGCCGACAGAATTCTGCGTAACTACGCTCTATCGGACCAGGATTCAGCCCTCGTAATCTCCTCCAGCGGCTGTAACGTAGTGCCCATCGAAATGGCCGAGTTATTTCAGCAAAAAGGGGTAAAAGTGGTGGCCCTGATTACTAAAGAACATTCCGATGCCAGTACCAGTAAGCGTGCCGATGGCAAAAAACTCGGTGACTTTGCCAACCTGGTTTTAGATACGGGCGCTCCCATTGGCGACGCCATGCTGACCGTGCCGGGCTTAGATACACCCGTAGCACCGGGTAGTACAGTTGGGGGTGCGGTGCTGGTTAACTGCATCAAAGCCGAGGTAGCTAAACTGTTGACCGAAGCGGGTCGCCCACCCAGTGTTTTGAGTGCAGGCGTTGTGGTTGGTCCTGAGCGAGCCGTGGACCTGTTTGAGCGTGCTTACGACGAACACGCACACCGATTGTCGAAACTGTACGCGAACGTAGGTGTGGCGAGTTACGTGAGTGAGCCATGATCCAGACTATCCGACTAACCTTGCTGCCGCTAACGCTCGACCAACTCCGGATGCACGTAGCAGATAGCACGCAGTTAGAGCACTCGCTGGGCTTGCAGAAGGGGCACCGCAAAGTGGTAGAGCCACTATTGAACGTAATTGTGCACTACACCGTACCGCGCCTGCAAGACCCCACCCGTGACCCGCTTTACAATACCGTCTGGATTGCGATTGACAATCAAAAAAAGCTCATTGTTGCCGATGCCAAGTTCAAAGGCGAACCCGACGAAACGGGCACCGTTGAGATTGGCTATGGTACGTATCCAGCTTTCCAGCGACAGGGGTATATGGCCGAGATGGTTAGCGGCCTGGTTCATTGGGCAGGTGAGCAGCCCGGTGTTTTGCGGGTAGTAGCCGACACAGACGCTGAGAACGTAGCCTCGCAAAAAGTACTGGAAAAAAACGGGTTTCGGCTATTCGACCAGATAGAAGAGATGCTGTGGTGGGAGTATATCTTTGAGAAGTAGGAGTCCTGATGACTAACACTTGACTCGAGATTCACACCTTATTTGTAAGAAGCTCTCAGTCCAAACGATCAGGCTATTAGTCGAATTGAGAAATTTCAACCCATTATCGTTATATAGCAGTAGCAATAGATCATACTTATTGCATTTGGGTTGATGGAGAACTTGATTCGTCAGTATATAGCGGCTTACAACCGAATGGACGTGCCAGGCATGGTTGCCCTGCTCCACGATGTAATTGTGTTCGAAAATATATCCAACGCCAATGGCATTACGGTCACTAGTGGTAAAACTGATTTTGAGACGTTAGCCCGCCGGTCGTTACCCATGTTTAAGAGCCGTCGGCAGACGATACGTTCACTCACACTGGGCGAACGGACTGCCGCTGTTGAGATCGAGTATGAAGCCGTGCTGGCCGTTGATCTACCATCCGGCCGGAACGCCGAACCGTTGAAAGCGGGTGAAACCATGCAACTGCGGGGTGTTACGGTGTTTGCGTTCAGCGATGGCAAAATTGCCCGTATCAGTGATTATAGTTAGACCCGGTTTGTGGTCGGCAAGCCTCCGTAAGAATTTGCCTGTTCACACAAGCCATAAATAGACACGTCCTTTGCAACCCATTCCCATCAAAACTACCGTTGTCGGCTCAATGCCATTTCCAGGCTGGCTTGAATTCTCCAGCCAAAACCTGGGCCAGTTTGGACCAGCCGATATCAGCGAAATGATTGAAGACGCCGTGGTAACGTCGATTCATGATCAGGTAGCGGCCGGATTGGACGTAATTTCCGACGGAGAACAAACCCGCTTCGATTTTAATCTTTCGTTCTACGGGTACATTAATGGTATTCAGAACAACGATACCGAACTACGTCGGTTTGGTCCACCAGCTCATGACCAGCGCGGAAAGCATAACATCATTGAACCGCTGACAGCCCCCCGTGGTTTGGGCGTAGTGGAAGAATACCAGCGTCTAAAACGGCTGGCGCCCGAAGGCCAGGGACTAAAAGTGTCGATTCCGGGTCCGTACACACTCAGCGGGCGGTTGTTACCGGGTAGTTTATATAAGGATCGCTGGGAGGTGACCGAAGCCTTGCTGCCGCTTGTAAATAAGGAAATTGCGGACCTGGTAGCCTTGGGTGTGCCCGAAATCTGCGTCGACGAGCCGTCCATGTCGTGCTATGCTTATCGGGAAGATACAAAGCGATTTGTGGATATTTTTAACCGCACGGTAGCACCAGGCGTGGGCAAAACCCGGCTGTCGATGCACCTCTGCTTCGGAAATTACAAAGGCCGGTCGGTGGGCAAAAAAACCATTGCTCCCATGCTTCCCGATTTTCTGGATATGACGGTGGATGAACTGCACTCAGAAATGACAATCCTGAATTTTTCGGAAGTCCATCTGCTGGAGCGCTTTGCTGAGCGCTTGGACGTAGCGGTTGGTGTTATCGACGTGAAAAGCTATTATATCGAAACGCCCGACGATGTAGCGGAACGCATCCGCAAATGCCTGCCTTATGTTCCGGCTGAGAAACTGGCCGTTGCACCTGACTGTGGCTTGAGCCAGACCGCCCGTTGGGCCGCAAAACAGAAATTAATGAATATGGTTGCTGGGGCAAAAATTATTCGGGAGGAATTATAGAGACCGCAGCGGGGCACTGGTATAATTGCGTCTTGCAGTTCGCATAGTACAGACATTAATCTCACTCAGAAATTGCTGGGACCTACAACTTATGCAAATTTTAGATCAACAAGACTTTTCAAAACAAGCAATTAAAGGGATGATTGACTCTAGTTTAGAAGAGAGTGTAAATATTGAATTTAAATCGGCTTCAGCTTTATCAAAAGAGCCGTCCGTAAAAAAAGAAATTTCAAAGGACGTATCAGCATTTGCTAATTCAGACGGTGGAGTTATTTTTTATGGAATAAATGAAGAAAATCATATAGCAAGTTCATTATCTTTTATTGACGGAAATGTATTTACAAAAGAGTGGCTCGAAAATGTAATTATATCAAATATCCAACCTAAAATAAATGATTTGAAAATATTTCCAGTTCGCTTTGAAAATGACTTTAAAAAGACAATCTATGTTGTGAAAATACCAAATTCCACTTTTCCACCCCATATAAATGGTGACAAAAAGTATTACAGACGCTTTAACTTCCAATCTGTGCCTATGGAAGAATACGAAATTAAAAATCTTTATTTACGACAAAGAGAAAGCAAAGTATATGTTGACAGAATTATTGTAAAACCTGTTGACATACACAAAAGAACTCACGAAGATTATTCATTCTATATCGAAGTTCAAATAGTAAATGATGGACAGTTCGTTTCAGAAAAGTATAAAGTTGCTTGCAATATCAGTAACGTTATAGGAATTTGGATTGCTTATGACACAACAAAAAATTATAGCGTAACAAACAAAATTGAAGAAGGTATAAAAGTTTCTAACAACGATATTGTGCCATTATTTCCACACGAAATCTTTAATGCATTAAGTTTTACGTTAAATATCCCCAAAATAACATTTGCCAAAATAACTGAAACCATAAAATTTACTATTTTAACATTTAATATAATAGATATGGAAGAAACTGAAGTGAATATTAGTGAATTTCTAGTGAAAACAAAAGAAACGTATTACGAGTAATTTCTGTCGCTAACAGAGTATTTACAATTTGGCGGCTTGACATAAAACGCTCATGAGTTGTGTTATTATTTAACTTTCATTTAAATTCGACTGGTGGATTTCTATTGATGTTTTGTCACGAATACCTAATCCGTTTCTTTGCCATTACCCCACGTTGCCTGAACTCCTCTCTATAATTCATCCCTACTACGTCAATTCATTTCCCAGCACAACGCGCTCGTTTCTGAGCAGTTCCAGGCCATCGACTACTAACATCCGTGTCCGGGCATTGTCGAAATGCTCACCAAAGGCCGCGCGGAGTTCCTTACGCTTCATGGCTTCCAGAAAGCGCTGAACCTCACCGATCCTTTCGAGTAGCAGGGGTGGTACTTCGGTGGTCGTAATTATTTGCTGAAACATCAATTATGAATATTCAGACTTTTAAAGTTCGAAAGTATATGGGCGGTAATGAAGTAATTCTTTACCCAACGCTAATTGAGATTAACAATAAAAAATATTTAATAGATTGTGGCTATGAAGAAACCTTTGCTGAATTTGTTGCTGGCCTTAACAATTTAGGCGTAGAAATAACTGATTTGCATGCTATTTTAATTTCGCATGATGATATAGATCACCTTGGAGCCCTTACGCTATTTAAAAGCAAAAATCCGAATTTACTAATTTATAGTAGCCGTGTAGAGGAACCTTATATTTCAGGGAAAGTCAAGTCTGAACGATTACAACAAGCTGAAGACTCGTTATCAACGTTGCCGGAAGAGTATAAACCATGGGCTTTACAATTTATTGATCGACTGAAGACAATAAAGAGAACAGACGTTGACTTACTCTTAGAAGACAGAGATAAAATTGAAAATGAGATTGACGTTGTTTTCACTCCCGGTCATACAAAAGGTCATATTTCTTTTTACATTCCTTCCCAAAGAACATTGATAGCAAATGATGCTATTGTCATCGAAGAGGGAAGGTTTGAAATCGCTAATCCAGCCTTTACTCTAGACTTAAAACAGGCGATTCAGTCAGTAGAAAAAATCAAAGAACTTGTAGTGAAGAAAATCATTTGTTATCATGGCGGAGTGACTGAGGATAACATCTCTGAAAAACTGGCTGATCTGTTAGACAGATATAAAACTCTACCTAACACTTCCTTGCTAAAATAGCCGCTGAAGTACTTACAGAAACGATAACGCGGTAAGCAGTCCACCGTTGCC
>JAQBNX010000198.1 GCA_028288385.1 Spirosoma sp. | reverse complement strand
TTTTAAAGTTTACATACCAAAGGTACCCCTCATACAGGAGACACTGGGATGGCAAATGCGCCAATGTAAGGGGGTGATAGCGACAGTACGTTTAGTCGCTTTTTCGCCTTCTCTTCCCATTTGGTACGTAGTCGACTATTTCAACATTTTATCTTAAAAATGATCATAGAGTGAACAGTTAGGTATAACTGATTCAACCCCGGAACTGTAGTTCAACGCTTTTTTGATATAGGATTCGGCTTAACTGATAAGTTTAAGTTGGCTGTGAAAAAAGGAAGCATCTTTTGCTCGATACGTTCCGCAATTCGGTTGGTATGGTCACCCTCATACTCTTCATAGGTATGTGGAATCTTATAATTGGTGAGCATACTATCCAGCACTTTGATATTGGCAGCTATACTAATATCCTTTGAACCTGCATCGAACGCCAGCGCGTGCAGTTGCTTAATATTGCCAACGTATTGATCCAAAGTGGCCAGTGGTGCGTTGGCAGCCCATTTGGCCGTAACCATTGGCTGCGGCTGTCCTTCCTTCACCGGCAAATCCAGAAAGAAAGGAGCATTGGCAGGGTTGGGCGACCAGGAAGCACCCGAGGCAAACATAGCTTTGGTACCAAAATCCGCTTTCTCTAAATCAGCCTGCGTCTTAATGCTATCCATGCGGGCTGCCATGCGCGTGTTGCCCGGCCCATTCATGTTTGGCACCATGCAGCAGGGACTGAGCAGGTATAGACTGGAGAAAATCTCAGGGTGCTTCTGCCCAATACGCATGGTGCCATACCCGCCCATCGAATGTCCCGCCAGTCCACGGCTGGTCGCTTGCGGAATGGTGCGGTACTGTTTATCGATGAAGGCCACTAACTCGTTGGCTACAAAATCTTCCCAGTTGCCAATCGTCACCGAGTTCGAATACATACTGCCAAAATACCGATTGTAGGCATTGGGTGTCACAATAATAAATTCCGCTGTTTTGCCTTCGGCCACCATTTTATCAACTACGGCAGGCAGGTTGATCCAGTGCTTTGTTAGACCGTACCATTTATCGTCGCTATCCGTAAAACCATGCAGGAAATAGATGACAGGATACCGGCGATTCTTATCGGTTTGATAACTGGGCGGCAGATATACAGATACGTCGCGGTCGGGCGAATCACCGGCCAAATTGCCCTCTAGTCCTTTGCCATGCACTTTAATTCGCTCGACCCGACCAGTCTTGATGGGACTATTCTGACTATATGCCTGAGAGGCCACTACTAACCCTAAAATACCCAGCAGCAAAAGTGAAAATACTAGATTAGAAAATGGCAATACTTGATGATGTTGAGTCCTTGGGTTCATGGTATTATAATTGATGTTATTGGATAAAACGGCTGCCAGGCAAATTCAGAAAATTGATTGCAATGGGTTGGAGGTGACAAAGCCAAAGCGATAACAAGTGAATTCTCTAGCGTCATAGATAAAATCCATGTAGCGATTTTATCTATGACGCTACGTAGTAAACATTTTAGGCGTTAGATAGAGAATTGGCAATCTCGCCTATGCCTGCTCCAATGCCTGAATATCAAGCTTGGTCATTTTCAACATGGCTGCCATCACGCGTTTCGCTTTGTCCGGGTCTTTATCCTGTAAGAGCCGACCCAGGGCCGACGGAACAACTTGCCACGATACCCCAAATTTGTCTTTAAGCCAACCGCATGGTCCTTTTTCGCCACCTTCCGAGAGCTTTTCCCAGAAGTTATCCACTTCGTCCTGGGTTTCGCAGTTCACGAAGAGTGAGAATCCAGTAGCAAAGGTAAAACTAGGCCCGCCGTTCATGGCCATGTACTCCTGCCCATCAAGCTGAAACCGAACCGATATAGCCGTTCCGGCCGGCATAGGCGCCCCTTCTCCGTATCGGCTGACGCTTAGAATTTTAGAGTCACTGAAAATGGTGGTGTAAAAATTTGCCGCTTCTTCGGCCTGGTTGTTGAAGGTCAGGAAGGTAGTGATCTTTTGCATATGGCTTACTAATCTGGTTTGTAACCTGACAAAGATACCATAGACAAACGGTAAGCGAAGGGGTGAAAACAGGCCAATATACAGGCTAATTCAGGCAATCTGTTTAACAGGTTTGACTTCATCTGCTCTCCATAATTTGGCGTCAATTATGTAAAAACAGCGCTGGATACGCTTACTTTACCAGCGACCAACCAATGCCGAACAAATGGCCACGCGTGCTTTACTGCTGCTTTGCTCCTTTTTTATTCTATGCCGCGTTCAGGCGGCTAAAGTAGATACCCTTGACACCTATAGCCCGTCCATGAAAAAGACCATTAAGACTGTGGTCATTACACCCGACACCTACACGACGGGCAGTGAATTTCCGGTCGTGTATCTGTTGCATGGCTACGGCGGCAGTTATAGCGACTGGGTTAAAAAAGCCCCGGCTCTTCTTCGAGCCGTGGATGCCAATGGCGCGATTGTGGTGTGTCCGGATGGCAACGGCAGTTGGTATTACGACAGTCCGGTTGATGCTTCGTTCCGCTACGAAACCTACGTAGTCAGCGAGTTGGTCCCGTGGGTCGACAATCATTATAAGACCATTAAAAACCGGCAGGGACGTGCCATTACGGGGCTAAGTATGGGTGGCCATGGGGCTTTATACCTCGCCTTCCGCCATCAGGACGTCTTTGGAGCGGCCGGCAGTATGAGTGGCGGGGTCGACATTCGGCCGTTTCCCAACAATTGGGACATTGCCAAACGGTTGGGCACATACGCCCAGTTTCCCGAGCGCTGGGAGCAGAACACGGTAATCAATCTGCTGCACCTGCTGACGCCGGGTGCTCTGTCGCTAATCGTTGATTGCGGTTCCGAAGATTTCTTTTTCAGGGTCAACAACAACCTGCACGATAAACTTCTGGAGCGCAATATTGCTCATGACTACATAAGCCGTCCGGGTGGACACAACTGGGTCTACTGGAATACGGCTGTGACTTACCAACTGCTATTTATCCGGCAGTTTTTCGATAAGTTCAAACACGAGTGACGCCCGTTTATGGTGGGTAACATCCCTAACTTTTACTCTATTTTATCGCACCGCGCCACTTTCTTCTTATGGTTGTCATACTGTAAGTAAGCAATTAGTTTACTTCGTCGAAAGCGCGTTGCATGGGTTGAGGGTACTGGCTTTACCACTATAATTGGACAACAGGCACCGAGTAGACCTACTTTTCAAAGCACTGAAAAGCAAGGCTTTCCATAGCAAAAAGGATTAGACAGTCATTGGTGGTGTTAGTTTCCTGTTCGTTTTAACTACCGACAATCGTATTTATTTTGAGGAAGTCTTTAAGATCTTTAGGGCATTCTGGCGGTACACTTTTTGAAGAATTTTATCGTCCAAGCCAAAACCGTTGAGAGGCCAGTGATAGCTGAAGCGGTCGTGCTCATAAAAATGTTCGTCAAGGGTTTCCAGAATACGGAACGTAGTGGCATACATATCGGCACTTATGCCCATGTCGGTGCCGTAGAGCAGCCGATCCTGGTACTTTTTATAGAATCCAGCCATGAAGCGAGGAATGGGCGCGGTTTCACCATAGCGGGCGGCAATGTCGGCGTATAGGTTCGGGTACTTGTCCAGTAAACTGCCGAGTATGGTTAAGTTGTGCTCGCAGTTGGCAAAATGGCAGGCGATAAAAATAGTTTTGGGATTGTCGCGAACGGCGTTCTCCAGGGTTTTGATTAAGTCGGCATGACCGAGCAGCCCGGCTTTAGTTTTGTCGATTCGCCATTTGGAAGCGTTCATCAAGCCATCATTCGTCGAATCCATGGGCTCATACATCCAATAGGGTTCCGCTACGTGAATGCTGATCGGCATCTTAAGCTCAGCACATTTTTGCAATAACGGTTTCATGCGTGCATCGTCAATATGCAGGCCATAGCCCGGCGTTGGCTTCGAATAAAATTCACCTAATCCTTTATCGCCCAGTTCGCCAACTCCACGAGCCCCCGCTCGGTAGCAGCGTTCAAGTTCCTTAACCGCTTTTTCAGGCCAGCCCGGCGCATCTTTACCCGTATAATCGAAGCCGCACCAGACCTCAAACCGATTGGGATACTTTTTGTAGGACGCATAGATGGAATCAAACTGGGCGCCGGTCGCATAAGAAAGAATAATGGTTTTTTCGATACCGGTCTCATCCATCGTTTTCACCCACTGCGCCAGTTGCTGACTGGTTTTGGCATTAGCGTGTGCGTGCATATCAATAACCGGGTACTTTGCTTTAGGTACCCGGGAAATGGGAATGTTATAAATCGAACGTGGACGGTAGTTTTTCAGCAGTAATTGATCAACATCCTGCGCCCGACAAAGAGGGGTGACCGCCACCAGCAAGGCTACGGTGAGAAAAGGCTTTAGAGACATGATGAAAGGTTAATTTTTTACTGAATACGTCTGCAGCGCTTTTTTGAAGTACCGTCCCTGCCGCGTTGGCGTGTAGTTCCAGTCGGTAAACAGCATGGGTGCCCACTGCGGATCGAACACCCAGACTACGTACGAAATGCCGTTTGTGTCGCAGTAACGGGTAATAGCGTCGCCGTAGGACTCATCGCTGATGACGGGAACATGAGCCCCTTTGTCGTCGGGGCCGCAAAAGCCAATTTCCGTCAGAACCAGTGGATACGTTTTGGCTACAAAGCCCCAGTCGGCGGTCCATTTATCTTCCCAGGGCTTTTCGCGCTTCATGGGATATGGGTGGCTTACGTAGGCAATGCCTTCGGCCCTGATCGGGTTTTTCGCTACGTCCCTGAGATCATACGCCCAGTTGAAACCAGCCACCAGCGGAATGGCTTTGGCCCCATTGGCCCGGATAATGGTGATGGTTTCTTCCATGAGCTTCCTCCATTCGTCCCAGCTACAGGTCCCCAGTTTACCGCCCATGACAGTGGGTTCATTGAACAGTTCGAAAAAGGCGACGGTTGTGTTGTCTTTATAATGGTCAGCCATTGTACGCCAGAACTCGAACGACTCTTTTTGCGTGGTTTCGTACATGGCGTTCTGATACATTTCATTCTTGAGATTACCGATGCTGTGCCAGTCAATGACGACATACAGGCCTAGTTCTGTTGCCCAGGCTACACCTTTATCCAGCAATTGGACGTACTGGTCTCTGCCCCGGCTGCGCCAGGCCGTGGGATGCACCGGAAACCGGACTAACGTAGCGCCCCAGCGTTTCATTTCCTCAAAATAGGCCTTATCCCAATGACCGCTTTTTTCGAGCCGATCGGGGTCACTGGCGTTTAGTCCCTTGAAGACCATCGTTTTGCCATCGGCCGTGACAAATTTATTCCCCTGTACCCGAATCTGGCCCAGTTTGGTAATTGGTTGAGCCGGTGACCCAATGGCTACCAGTAGAAGCAAGACAACGAATTGAATTTTTTGAGCTTTCATTTAGGAGAAATTGAATGCAGGAATTAATTGGACTGGCAACCTAATTCTATTCGGCTATTTAATCAACTTATGCGCTACTACGTATCAGCGCTGGTAACTCACTACCTCGCGGACACTAGCCAGGGTAGATGCCGGTAAAACGATTTAACTAACTTCCCAAAAGGCAGTCGGAACATTCGTTTCTGATTGAGCGTCTATACTACGTATCAGTATCAGCGTTATGTCGCGTCGACAGCAATTTTTTATTATTCTGATTTTAGGGACGATTTCGACGATCAGCCCCTTTTCCATTGATATGTATTTGCCGGGGTTTCCGGCTATTGCCAAAGACCTGCGTACGTCAATTGCTCAAGTCCAATTATCCCTAACGGCCTACCTGGTTGGTATATCGGTAGGGCAGCTCCTCTATGGACCGTTGCTGGATCGGTTTGGCCGCAAACGCCCCCTTTATGCTGGCTTGGCCGTTTATATGCTGGCTTCGGTGGGGTGCGCCCTGAGCACATCCATCGAAACCCTGATTCTGATGCGGCTCCTGCAGGCGCTGGGCGGTTGCGTTGGTATGGTGGCCGCACAGGCATTGGTGCGCGATCTATTTCCGGTTGACAAGATTGCCCAGGTGTTTTCGTTGCTCACCCTGGTAGTGGCCATTTCGCCCATGATTGCCCCCACCATTGGTGGGTATGCCACGGTTGCCTATGGCTGGCATTCAATCTTTATTATTCTAGCCTTTATTACGGCGTTGATTTTGGTGGGCATCGTTTACATGCTACCGAACGGCCGAACGGCGGATGCGTCCATATCGCTACGTCCTCAAGCCGTGTTAAGCAACTTTTATACAGTTCTCAAACAGCCCCAATTTCTAACGTATGCGGTCACGGGCGGCATAGCTGCGTCGGCACCGTTCGCGTATATAGCTGGCTCCCCCGATGTGTTCATGACGATTTATAGAGTGAGCGAACAGGAATACGGCTGGATTTTCGCCCTACTGGCCGTTGCCATTCTAGCACCCAATCAGTTAAATCACCTCCTACTGAAGCGATTTACCAGCGAACAAATCGTTTTCGCCACCCTGGTTTATCAATCGGCAGTTGGGGTCTTTCTGGTTTTGGGAACGTGGGCGGGCTGGTACAGCCTATACGGACTGATTCTGATGCTTTTTGCCTTTCTATGCGGTCAGGGACTGGTGGCCCCCAATGCATCCGCTCTTTCGCTGGCGCCTTTTACTCGCCACGCGGGCAGTGCTGCGGCCCTGATGGGCAGTTTTAGAATGGGTTTTGGTGCCTTAATTTCCGGGGCCGTTAGTATTCTCCATAATAACACGGCCATTCCAATGGTGTGCATGATGGAGTTCTGCGTGGTTAGTGGCTTGCTGGTGCTGCTGGTTGGTCAGCGAGTCATTCAAGCCAGAAACAGCCAAACCCAGATCGACGAGCCACTTTCTGAGGTTATGCTCTAATGGCCTGCTGGCTTACGCCGGACTAATCCTACGCCATTGGAAAGCCCTCATCCGTCCCCACCACGTTCCGACAATGGCGGGTGACAATAACGAGCACCATGGTTAGAGCCGAAACCAGGCATTACAGACTAAATAAACCTTTACCGGGGCCAGGACGACAGAGGTGCCACCGGCTGCATGGCTTTTGCTGCGGCCTTTTCGGGAATGAGCAATACGGTCAGGGACTGTTTTGTGTTAGCGGGCATTGTCACCTCAAAGCTTACCAGCGTAGTGCCGGGGTTTGGCGCATCGTAGTCATGGGGCGGTTCAGTTGAGCCCGTTTTCAAGCTTACTTCCGCAGGCTCCTGAACCTGTAGAATGAGCTTTTTGCCATTTTTGGTCAGTTCTGCCCGGTTCTTGCCCGTTATATTGACATCGGCAACCGTTAACAGGCTCCAGCGAACGGTTGCTTCATTAGAGCCTGCTTCCATTTCATCCCGTACCACTACGTGGTCCTGGCTAACGATGGCAATGCCCCGGTCGGCTTTCGCCAGTAATCCTTTGTATAATTCGGTTAAGTTGGTGGTTGCACTGGTGAACGTAGGGTTGGCGGATGAACTGGTAATGGGGGCTTTTCCGCCTACCTTCTGTAATTCATTATTGACCGTGAGGGTGTTATGCACAAAGTTGGCATACCGGTACACCTGCCAGCGTTGCGAGTTCTGTCCACTCTCCCAAAGCTTCACGCCTTTCGTTTCCAGCGAGTTATAGTCCTGCATTCCAAAGTCCATAGCCCATCGAACACCATCGGCTTCCAGCACAAAGGAGCCAACGTCCATATGAGCGTGGCTGGCCGAAGGCGTACCGGCTTTAAGCCCCACAAAGATGGCGTTGGGGTCGGTCCACGAACTTCGCATCAGGGCAACCGGGCTTTTTCCGTGGCCAACCCATACCCTGGATTTAGGCTCTGTTATACGGCTCATTGCAATGCCTCTGCTCCAAAGCATAGCGGCTGGCAACAACCGGTCATCGACCGCTTTCTGGGCTCCGTTGTTCAGTAATCGGCTACGCTCAACCCACAATAGCGAAGGGTCTTTCACCTTACTGGCAAACCAGAACATGGCAGGTTGCAGGCTGCCCCCCGTTCCCGCATCCGAGTAGTTAAACGGTTTCCCCGACGGGCCCGTCATGTTCATTAAATAGCCCGCGGTTTTCAAAAATCCGGGTTGCTGCGATAAACCATAATCCTGACCGAAGGCTTTTTCGAGAGCACTGATGAGCATGACATTAAAGCTGGTGCCGTAGCCCCAATAGCTATAGCCTTCTGGGTAAGCGCCGTCGGGGGCGTAGTCGCCCATAGACAGGACAACGGTTTCGATGGCCCGGTTAATGACTTTCCTGGCTAATTCAGGTTGGTCTTCATAGATTGCCATGGCGCCATAGGTCATGCCGGCATTGCAGACCTGATTCCAGTTATTACTCGTTTTAAGGAAGGCGTTGTACTGAGGATCGAGCGATGGTTCGATTCCTTTTTTCAAAATTGCTTCTTTGATAGCAGTGCGGGAAGCAGCTGACAAGTCGTTGTGAAGCCAGTCGTATCCAATGGCAGCGGCCATCGTCATTTCGGCTACGTCCAAAAAGTGCGTGGGGTTCCAGTCACTGAACGCCGAAATAGCAAGCAACTCTTTTTCGGCCCGTAGCAAATACGTTGGTTGGCGGGTCATTCGCCATGCATAGGAAAGAAAAAACAGCCGACGTAACGCTTCACGGGATTTGTCGAGCAGTCGGCGCCCAATCTGAATGCGCTCCACCGGGGCAACCCTCAATAGATTGTCGCACTCGGTTAAGATGACCTGATGTAGGCTACTCCAGGCTTTGTCTGCTGCAATGGCCTGTTTCAGCGCAGTCTCTTCGCCGTTGAGCAACAGAATACGCGGATGTTTGGGTAACGTTGTTGCCGGGCTAATAGGCTTGTCCTGCGCCGATACGGCAGAAATCAGCAGAACAGCCAGAGCGAAAAGTGCCAGTAGCTTACGATTCATGAGACGTAGACCAGTAGGTTAACGTAGTTGACGTTTAAGTTGTGGCAGCACTGTCACACAACGGGTAGCTTCCAGGGACTGCGGTAGTGTGCTTTCACGAGCTCATTTGCTTTTGGGTCGTCAGTAACCGTCTGGTCAGCTTCGTTCCAGACCAGTTTCCGGCCCAGTCGGTACGCCATATTACCTAACTGAGCATTCACCGCTACGTTGCGCCCTACGTCGACGGGGGCATTAGGTTGCTGCCGGCTGCGAACGCACTCCACAAAATTAAGCGTATGCCTGTCCAGGTCGCTACCTACCCGACGCTGTAACGGCATGGCGGGTGTTAGGTACTGAGCGGCTTCTGATTCGGGCAGGACCTCCCACCCATCGCGGTCGATCATTACCGTGCCGAGGTTGCCAATGAACGCTACGCCATGTTCACGGTCAAATGGCCCACGGGCAATGCCAATGGCCTGCTCCCACTGCAGGGTGAACTCACCAAAATCATAAAGCACCTGCATGGTGTCGGGTGTTTCGCCCGCGTGGTCGGGGAAGCCAAACCGGCCTCCCATGGCCACGACCGATCGGGGCGTTGTTACGTTCATGCCCCATAGTCCCATGTCAATCATATGCGCACCCCAGTCGGTCATCAGTCCGCCAGCATAGTCCCAGAAATAGCGAAACGTGCCGTGAAAGCGGTTGCGGTTAAAAGGCCGCAGGGGGGCTGGACCAAGCCACGTAGCATAATCAACACCTGCTGGCACGGGTTCATCGGGCCGAACGGGAAACGTTCTACCGTAGGGCATATACGCCCAGGTTTTGATCGACCGTATTTTCCCCACTTTGCCCGACCGAACGTAGTCGATGGCCGCTTTCCAGTGAGCCCCGCTACGTTGCCATTGTCCCACCTGCACAATACGGTTATGTTTTCGAGCAGCGGCTACCATCAGATTGCACTCTTCAATGGAGTTAGCCAGTGGCTTTTCTACGTAGACGTCTTTCCCCGCCTGACAGGCCATCACCGTCGGCAGGCAATGCCAGTGATCGGGCGTTCCAACCACAACCGCGTCAATGTCTTTGTTATCCAGTAGCTTCCGGAAGTCGCTGTATAGAGCAGCTTTTGAACCAGGCATTGAGCCAGACAATTTATCCAACTCAGCGCCCCGCCGGACGAGCACATTCTGATCCACGTCGCACAGGGCGATGCACCGAACACCCGAATGTTTGATCATGGAGGTCAGATCGGCCCAGCCCATGCTGTTGCACCCGATCAGGGCCACCGACAACGTATCGGCTGCCGACGTAACCCGGGACTGAGACGTAGTTGCCGCTAGCTGACCGGGCAGCAAAGCCCCGGCGGCCAGTTGGGAGGATTGCTGGAGAAATTGTCGGCGGGATTTTGTCATGGCAGTAACATAATAAACCCAGTATCTTCTGGGTAAGCCAGATTGTAGGACAGCGAGTATTTCTGCAAAAAGCCATATTTTTAGCTCTTTCTACTGTCTCTATCCGCATCCAGTTGGAACGCTTATCGTTACCGAAGGCGCAGTCAAAACGCATATCTTGCTTACCTGACTGTTGCTAATTCCTGCAAAAAACACCATCAAAAAGCCGTGCTCAGTCTCAACTGGCGCGGCTTTTTGATGGTGCAAAAATCGGGCGTATACTAAGGGATGGATAGATTGGATGATTAAGGCAGTAGCTGAAGTCCTTGTTTTGGAATGAGGCCACAAACCTAACTACTAGAGAGTTTATAATGGTTTCTTTGAATGAGTGAAGCCCGATGCGGTTACTATGAAGGTTAATTAAGAGGAAAAATTAAATGGTGTGGATAGACCGGAAATGATACCCTAAAGGTCGCTCCTTACCCGCCGTTTCACTATCAAATTGGGGACATTTTCTATCAAATTGGGGGCATTTTGGTCATTTTTGTACACAATATCATCAATCAGGCGCTTTTAAATCGGCTTGACAGGAATTCGCTCGGCGTTTCGTGATAAAACTCTTTGAAGACCATGGTGAAGTGAGACGCTGAGCTAAATCCCACTAAGTCGGCCGTTTCGGACACGTTATGACCCGCCTGCAGCAACTCAGCTGCTTTCCGCAATCGATACTGACGAATCAGATCAGCTGGAGCCAGTTGAATCAGGCTATGAACTTTGCGGTAGAGTGTTTTGCGGTTCATGGCCAGTTGGTCGGCCAGCCAATCGACACTGATTGACGGATTATCCAGTTGCTCATCCAGCAAGGCATAGATCTTGGTCAGAAACAGGTCTTGATTTTTTGGCAACTGTGATTTGCTATTTTGTGAATCCTCCGCACCGGAATGCCCAACCACGGCCGGCAGATCGGAGCTGGACTGGTTAGGCGAATCCATTGCGCCGGCCGGTATGCCGATGCGGGACTGGCGAGGCAGGGCAAACTGCTGGCGGTAGTGATCGCCCAACCTCTGTTGCCGCCTGATCAGATTATGAAAGCGTAGCTGTAGTTCTTCCACATTGAAGGGCTTGGAGAGGTAGTCGTCGGCCCCTTGCAGGAGCCCATCAATGCGGCTGGGCTGAGCCGACTTGGCTGTCAGCATCACCACGGCGATATGATCTGTATGGGCATGGCCTTTAATAAGCCGGGTCAGTTCATGCCCATCCATACGCGGCATCATTACGTCGGTCAGGACAATATCGGGCAGTTCGTTTTGAACCTGAGCCCAGCCAGCTTCTCCATCCTCTGCCTGCAGAACGTGGTAAGCCGAGGACAGTTCTGCCACCAGAAATTCCCGTAGTTCCTCATTATCTTCCACAATCAGGATAAGCGGGAGCAAGTGTTCTTCATCCAAGTGCTCATTTACCGAAGTTTGGGCAGGCAAAGACAGGGAAGCTACGGCAGGCTGGCTAGGCATAGTCCAACTTACTTTGGGTATGTCTTCGGTTTTCGATACCGGCTGTACCGGCAGAGTCAGGTCAATTGTAGTGCCCACGTTGGGCTGGCTCTCTACCCGGATGGTGCCGCCCAACAAGTCGATCAGTTCTTTCACCAGCGCCAGCCCAATGCCCGTGCCTTCGTAAGCACGCGTACTTGACGTATCGGCCTGATAGAACCGGTCGAAAATATGGGGCAGTTTGTCGGGCGCTATGCCAACACCTGAATCGGCCACCTGGAACTGCACAGCCGCTAACTCGACGCCCGTCCAAACCGGTGTAGCCGTCAGGGTTATTTGGCCACCAGCCGGGGTAAATTTTAAGGCGTTTGATAACAGATTGGTCAGAATTTTCTCCCACTTATCGGCATCAAACAGGTACGTCTGCTTGGGCAAATCATCCACTACAAGGCTCAGGGTTATCCCTTTCTGCTCGGCTGCCCGCCCGAATACGTCTATAAGGTGGTCGATAAAGTCGGTTAGCTCACCCTGCCGAAGCGAAACGGTCATGTAGTGTCCCTCTAGTTTGGAGAGATCCAGGAGCTGATTAATGAGCCGCAGGAGTTGCTCGGCGTTGCGGTGAACGGTGGTTAACAGAGGCCGATCGAACTGGTTTTGCTGGAGCAGTTTCTCTACTGGGGCTATAATTAGGGAGAGGGGTGTGCGAAATTCATGCGTGATGTTGGTAAAAAAACGGGTCTTTAGTTCATCGACGGTTTTGAGCTGCTGAGCCTCCCGGCGATTTAATTCAGACTCCTGGCGTTGCCGAATACGGTTGGTATAGGCCTGAGTCAGGCCCCAGATGGCTCCACCTGCCAACAACGTGTATAGACCATAGGCCCACCAGCTGGCCCACCAGGGGGGATGAATGATAACCGTTACCGAATGGCCTTTTTCATTCCATATACCGTCGCCGTTGGCCGCTTTCACCCGGAAGGTGTACGTACCCGGCGACAGGGTAGAATAGGCCGCGAAGTGGCGTGTTCCACTGTAGACCCAATTTTTGTCCACCCCAACTAGCTGATGCGCATATTGATTTTTTTCGGATGACTGATAGGTCAGGGCTACAAAATCAAACGATATGAAGTTTTCATCATGCTGGAGTTCGATGGGGTCGGTTGTCAGGGGCCGGTTCCGGTCGAGTACACTGAACTTAGTGATATAAACCGGAAAGCTGGAGGTAGCCTTGTTATAAATGCGGTCGGGGTGGACAATGACGACCCCATTTAGATTACCGAACAACAGGTCATCATAAAGCCCATAGGATACTTTACGCCTAAACCAATTATGAGGCAGGCCGTCGTTCGTGGTGTAATTATGGAATGTTTTTGTCCTAGTATTAAATCGGCATATCCCGCGGGAGGTGCTGATCCACAAATGGCCGTGCCGGTCGTTAATGATGCCCGCAACATGATTGGCGGGCAGACCGTCACGAGTGGTCAGGGCTGAGACTCGGCCCGTAGCCGGATCATACCAATTTAAACCTCCTTGATTGGTACCAATCCAGACTACACCCGTAGAATCCTCATACAAAGCCGTCACCTCCTGATCATTCAGTTGACCGGCTGGCGCGGGTAGCGTTGGGTGATAGCTGGTGAACTTTCCGGTTTGAGGATGCAGCCGACTGATTCCTATTTTCTTAATGGCCATCCAGATGTCGCCCGTCCGGCTAATCATCACGTGCTCCACAAATCCCCGACCATCAGTAGTATCTTTTATAGTAGAAAAATAATACCTGAACTGTCCGTTTTTAGGATTAAACCGGGCAGCACCATTTATTCCTCCTAACCAAAGCAGGCCTGAAGCGTCCTCATCGAAGGTTTGTATATGAGTGATACGGGCAGGGTAACGGATAAAAGTGCCGGTAAGGCGGTTCATCTGCAGCAGAGCACTCCTCGTACTCACCCACAACCGTCTGCTACGATCTTCGTATACCGTTTCAACTCGGTACGCTTCGGCTGGATTGTCCGGGTTTTCCGGATCAATCGGAACAAAGGTGGTCTGTCCGGTTTGGGGGTCATATTTGTACAGCTTTTTATTGGCGCATCCTATCCAGATAATCCCCGTATGGTCCTGAAACAAAGCCGATATACTATTCTCAGGGGCTGGAGACGAAGCAGGAGCCGGCACGAGTTGAATGGAAGTAAAAAGGGGCGACAGGCCAACTTGCTTATTAATTCCCTGGTCCGTTCCGACCCAGAGCGTACCGGCCCCGTCGCGATATATCGCCTGAATCCGGTCGCTGTTTAGTCCCGATTGTAGCCCTGGATTGCCCCGATACGTAACAACCTCACCCGTTCGGGTGTCTATCTGCTGCAGCCCCTGGGTTGTCCCAAGCCATAGGTGTCCATCCTGACTATCGTAGATAGCATTCCTGAGCAAGTGTTGATTAACGGGCTGCCTGGCAACATACGGAACTAGCCTGGCGGTTCGGTCTTTGGTATTAATCCGTAGAAGGCCATCATGGCCGGTACCAACCCACAGATTGCCCATTTTATCCTCATGCAACGTAATAACGCGGGGCTGCTGATCGGCTGGAACGGATTGGAGTGGAACCAGGGCAAACTGCCCGGAACGGCGATTGAATTGATAAAGTCCGTTTGGGGTCCCTACCCAGATCTGGTTTTGCGTATCTTCAATGACACATAAAATAGATAATTTTTTTTTAGGTGATGGATAGCCCTTATACTCACCCGTTTGAGGGTTATACCTGATTAAGCCGGCCCATGATCCGATCCAGAAAATCCTCTCATGATCTTCGCAGATACCCCGTGTTTGTTTCCACTCTTCCGACGGAACCTTCATGGGTACCGGCGTTGCGGTACCCGTCTTTTTATCCACCTGGTGCAGCCCCCCTCCTCCGGCTATTATCCCCCGCTCGGTCGTTACCCAAAGCTTACCGGAGTGGTCTTCATAAATGGCCGTAATGCTGTTACTGCGGAGGGAAGAATCTGGTTTGTTGGGATCCTGTTGAAGCACCGTAAATGTATAGCCATCGTATTTGTTGAGGCCGTCGGGCGTACCAAACCAGAGAAACCCTTCACTATCCTGGAGAATATCGGTGACTGAATTATTTGATAGTCCGTCTTTAACCGACAGATGCTCAAACTGATTAGCGATGAGGGATGGCTGAGACTTTTTTTCAGGGCCACCGGGGGATGGGGATGACTGGGCGAACCCAGGCATCAGGGGAATGCCCAGCAGCACAAGCAGGTATAGAAGTTTTACCATAGGTGGTTATGGTAGATGTCTCATGTTAAAACTACGGATAAAAACTTCAAACAAAAAGGGACCTGACTGATAGTCATCTCTCTTTTAGAAGCATCATTAATAAGTGTAAATTATTCGCTGTATATTAACGTAACGTCGGGGTACCAAGCTATGCAACTAGCACGTAGGCAGCAATTACATTTTGCTTTATAGGGCAATGAATCATACACTTCGCCTACGTATAAGACCGTCGATGTAAAACAGGGTTGTATTTTTAGAATCGCTACGTTTATTGCCCTCATCCTCATGGCAGACCTTCGATCGCCATTCACTTATCCTATGAAATCATGTTTCGGAAAACGAAAGTATCTGACAGGCCCGTTAAGGCCAGAAAATCTGCCCTTCGCGAATGGCTCGATTCCGTATTATTCGCCGTTATAGCCGCTACGCTCATCCGGTTTCTAACATTCGAAGCCTTTGCCATTCCAACTCCCTCCATGGAAAACAGCCTGATGGTGGGCGATTACCTATTCGTTAGTAAGTTGCATTATGGAATTCGTACGCCTAAAACACCCCTGCAGGTACCGCTTACGCACCAAAAAATCTGGGGTACGAATATTCCTTCCTACAGCAGCGCTATTCAATTGCCGGTGTATCGGCTTCCGGGTTTCTCACATGTAAAAAAT
>JAQBNX010000433.1 GCA_028288385.1 Spirosoma sp. | reverse complement strand
TTGTCGGCTACCATGGAGTCTGTCAGGACAGCGCCCACCGTGCCTTTGCCCCGGCGGATGTTCCCCACCAGCGCCTTGAAGTCGTTTGTGACGCGCAGCAGATTCTGGTTATTTTCCTGTAAAGTCTCCATCAGCTTATCCGAACTGAGGGCTGCCTGCGTTTTAAGCCGGTCACCTTCTTCAATGGGTTCAGCTTTCTGGGTGCCACCAAAAATCTGGACAATCTTATTCCCAATCAATCCGTCAGAACTGATGGTAGCCTGCGCGTCTTTTCGGATGTAGGACTGAGCACTCTGTTCAATGTCCATATCAACTTCGACCTGTGCGGTACCGAAAAATTTAATCCGCTTGATAGTGCCAATTTTGACACCCGAAAACCAAACGTTATTACCCGCTTTCAGACCGGCCACATCACCAAAAACAGCCATGATGCGAACACTTTTGGTGAAGCGCTTTTGCTGGCCTCCCAAGACGAACACACCGGCTACAAAAATGACGACACCCAGCAGAACAAAAATTCCGACGATCACCGAGCGTTTATTTGTTTCAGTTGGCATGAATTATTAGGAGTTTCTAAGTGACTGGTTAATTATCAATTTTGCGCTGGATGATTGTGGTCGAGAACAACGGCTTCAAATTGTCAAACTATAAAAAATGAACTAGGTTTAATTCACGAAATTATAGTTATAAAACTGCTGTACCCGTTCGTCAGGGTCGGCAAACACTTCGTCGAACGTACCTACTCGCTCAAATTTGCCATCCAGCAGCATGGCCACCCGGTCGCCCGTAGTTTTGGCGCAGGTAAGGTCATGGGTAATGATGATGGAAGTTGCCTTGTAGCGTTCGCGCACTTCGTTAATCAGGTTATTAATTTCGATGCTGGTGATGGGGTCCAGCCCGGCCGTAGGCTCGTCGTAGAGCATAATTTCGGGCTTCAGAATGAGCGTCCGGGCAATACCAATCCGTTTTCGCTGACCCCCAGACAACTCTGAGGGCATCTGGTTAATGGTCTGCGACAGGCCAACGTCGTCGAGCGCTTCTTCAACGGCCCGGTTAATGTCGGCCCGACTCAGGTTCCGCACATTACGCACGAGTGGAAATTCCAGGTTTTCGCGAATGCTCATACTGTCATAAAGTGCACTGCTCTGGAACGAAAAGCCTACCTGCCGCCGAAGCGCATCCAGGTCCGGACCACGCAACTGCTCAACATCCTTGTCCAGGACAACCACACGGCCGGCATCTGGTTTGAGCAGCCCCACGATAATTTTAATCAATACCGATTTGCCCGTCCCTGACCGTCCCAGTACCACTACGTTCTCACTCCGGTATACGTCCAGATCAACGTTCCGCAGCACGTGCAGATCGCCGAAGGATTTTCGCAACCCCCGAATGGTAATAACAGCCTCGGTAGATGGTGTCATAACTAAAAGCTAACGAGCAAAACAGTGATGGATTGATTGGCGCATTGTGTAATTCCTTTTCATTCTGGTATCAACTACCCCGGATGGCGCCTACAATTTGCAGCGAAAGGAGTTCTTCGATAAAAACAAGAAACATAGACGTAACAACGGCCGAATTGGCCGCTTTGCCAACGCCCTCGGTGCCTTTGGATGAATGATAGCCTTTGTAGCAGCCAACCATACCAATCGTAAAACCAAAAACAATAGACTTCAGTAGCGAAGCAAAGATGTCTACGTACGTAAGGGCACCAAACACTTCCTGGATATACGATTGAAAACTGGTTTGCTCATTCTGGTGCACATTAATGTAAGCACCAATGAGGGCCACAAAAATCGTGTACATTGTGAGCAGCGGAATGGTGAACGATGTAGCCAATACCCGGCTGACAACCAGAAACTTAAACGGATCGGTGCCCGATACTTCCATCGCGTCGATCTGCTCCGTTACGTTCATGGACCCTAACTCGGCTCCAATGCTTGACCCAACCTTGCCCGCGGCTATCAGGGCCGTCACGAGCGGCCCCAACGCCCGCACGATGGCAATGGCAATCAGCGAGGGAAGCCACGACGTAGCACCAAACTCAGTCAGCGACGGCCGCGACTGGTTGGTGAAAACAATCCCAGTAATGAAGCCCGTTGTTGAAATAAGCAGCAGCGACCGGTAGCCAACCTCGTAACACTGCCGGATAATCTCCTTAAACTCATAAGGGGGCAGGAATAATTCGCGAAAAAAACGGCCGATGAACGACGATACGTCGGCAAGATTCAGGAAGAACCGGTCGAATCGCCGGCTAAGGACCGGCCTGTCGGGTGGCAGATCGGCGGGGGTTGTCGTATCAGACTGCATTAAACGCGTGTTGTAGTGCCAGCCGGGGTCGTAACCGGCCGTGAGTGTACTATAATAACTGATTTTAGGGAGTAGGGTTTTATTAACGGGCAAAAGAGCGGATTGGTGAAAATGGTATCTATTTAACGAACATTTACACCAGTACATTTACACCAGTCCACTCTTTTGCCCGTCTGGCTTTGGCGTTACGAAAAGAATGAAGAGTAGTCGTCAGGACGAGACATAACTTCTTTGTAGAGCAAGACCCGAAACAGGTAATACTGCGTTTCGCGGGGGAGATGCATACGGTAATAATCGCGGTGATTATGGCGTTTCAGTTGGCCACTGATGTAGCCCGGCCCAACATTGTAGGCAGCCGCAACGAGCGACCAGGAGCCTAACTGGGAATAAAGTGCCTTCAGATACCGGCAGGCCGCTTCCGTGGCCTTATAGACATTAAATCGTTCGTCGGTCTTACTATTAACGGTTAGCCCCAACGAGCGGGCGGTGCCGGGCATAAGTTGCCAAAAACCGGCTGCTCCGGCCCGCGATACTGCCTTTGGACGCAGGCCACTTTCTGCCAGCGGTACATACCGAAAGTCAGCGGGTATATCGTGTTTCTCCAAAATCGGATCAATGATCGGGAAGAACGAGTCTGCACGTCGCTGCAGATCGCTGAGGTCCGTGGCATGGAGTCGGAACAGTGTGAACACGCGTTTCCAGCGGTCGACTACGTTGGTTTGATCAAAGGGAAGACATTCCCCACAAAAGTTAACGTCGAGCAGCGGAAGCTGCGGTGCATTGACAAACACCGGGCTTATTCCATTTATCAGGCGATCGGACCGGGTCCATCCAGACCGGGTCAGGATGGACCCGGTTTTGGTGGCATCAGGCCTGGTGGTAGCGCTACTTGGGGCAATGCTGCGCTGGGGCAGTGGGGAGGCTGTTATTCGGGCAGCAACAGTGGCCGCCGGACGAATAGCAGCCATCAACAGAGAGAATCCAACTCGTTTAAGCAAGACATATTCGGATGATGATAAAGAGAGAACGTCCCGGCAGAAATTTTTAGTTCATTGATTATCA
>JAQBNX010000385.1 GCA_028288385.1 Spirosoma sp. | reverse complement strand
CCCAATGCTGGGAAATCATCAGCAGCAATACCATTAATCTGTTCGATGATCAGTACACAAACGGGGGATTGATCACTGGACGTAACGTCGCTCATATTCCCTTTTATATTCATGGTCCTGGCCTGGTTGAGATTCGACAAAGCTCCCTAACGACCGATGCCTACCAGTACGCCAAACTTTTTCAGCAACAAACCCAGAATACGGGTGGGCTGGCCGATACACCCCCAACGGCCCTAGGTGGTAACATTCATAATCCAGCAAACCCGAAAGAAATGGTCGTGGGCTATTTCTCGGCATCTGCCGTTGCTACACGGCGCTACTGGCTTGACCGGAAAGACGCCGTTGGCTTTCCGTTTGGTGTCACCGATCCGGTGTTCAAACCGCAGTCGCTTGCAGACGAACTATTTTACGCACTTAACCTTCGCCCACCCTTACCTGAGCCTCAGCCACCGCAACAGCCTGAGGTGTATCTTCAAAATAGCCCACCCCGGCCACCAACGGCCCTTTGCGTACCCAGTGATAGCCGTACGCCATTCAGGCCGGAGGGCTGGCGGGACTGAACAATTCACTAAACATGATATGACGAGCTATTTTCCAGGTGTGCGTTGGTTGATATTATTGCTGGGCTACCTGATTCTATTGTATCTGCTTCCTGCCTGCGTCGACCCCGTTGATTCAACGCTACCATCAACCAGCAATTTACTCGTGGTTGATGGCACAATTACCAATCTTGCCGAACCGCAGGTAATTAAGCTCAACCGATCGGAGGCCGATCGGCTTACGGGTCTATTTAGTACAGTGCCCATTACCAAAGCGACAGTCGAGGTAGTCGTTGATTCTGGTCAGGTGATTGCCTGTCACGAAACCAGCGACGGCAGCTATCAATTACCCAGTGATTTTAAAGGGCAAATCGGACACGCCTACCAACTTCGGTTTATCCTACCAGACGGTACACGCTACGTATCGACCCAACAGGTAATGCCAGCCGGACCACCCATTAGCAAGGTAAGTGCCCGGTTCAATCCCACCAGTTTACCCATGCAACAGCTAAACGGCTACCGGGCAGCCCATGACATTTTCATCAACACGCAGGACCCGGCTGAGCAGCATAACTACTACCGCTGGGACTGGACGTTATGGGAACGTCAATATTGGTGTCATAGCTGTCGGCAGGGGGTTTACTCACCTTATAAAGTTCTACCCAATGTGTATAAAGACAGAGACTACTTTGTGCGTGGTACCGAACCTTATGAAGACTGCTTCAGCCCCCCACCAGGCAAGGCTGGCGAAGAAGCGCCTGAAGTGCCTAAAGAAGACTGGATTTATGATTATGGCTGCCGGACTCCGTGTTGGCGAATTATCTATGGGTATGATATCGTGATCTTTGATGATCGAAACACCCCTGGGGGATTAATCACCCAGCAACTGGTCGCGCAGATTCCCTTCTACAATGCCCAACCGGGCTTAGTGGATGTTCGCCAACTCTCGCTAACGGCCGACGCCTATCGGTATTATAAGCAATTTCAGGAGCAGACTCAGCATACCGGCGGATTGGCCGGCACTCAGCCTGCCGTTTTAGTGGGTAATGTCCGTCAGGTAGGTCAATCGCAAGCGAGTGTGGTAGGCTACTTCTCTGCTTCTACTGTTTCACAGGTGCACTACTGGCTGGATCGTAAGGATACGCAGGGGATTCTTTCTTATGGAGCAACCGGGCCAGTCGATACACTCCGTCCAACAGGTTCATACGGAAATAATCAGGATGGCTTGTTTTACGCATTTAATTCGCGTCAGCCCAATCCCGAACCATCCCCACCTTACCTGGGTGAGCGACAGAAAGCCAAGGTTCGCTTATGGCCTAATGCCGACCGGCCGCCCCTAGCTCCCTGTCTGCAAAGCGATAATCAAACGCCATTTAAGCCGGAGGGCTGGCGGGATTAGTCAAATAAGGTTGCAGCTGACCTAAGTCCCCATCTAATTATTCAAACAAAAATTATTTCTTATTTGGAATTTTTCTAAACAGGACGCACCTTTGCGCTGTCAAGAATTAATCTAAATAAGAATAATATGCGCACCATAGCTATACATGTTCAATGGCTACTCATCTTAGTGACCGTAACCCTGTCTATAAATTTAGCCCACGCCGAAGATGGTGAAGTACCCACCGGTTCGGTTCGGGGACGCGTTATTACGAGCGATGGCCAACCAGCCTCTTATGTAACGATTACGCTCAAGGGGAGCCAGAAAGGTACCCTATCGACCGAAGATGGGAGTTACGTCCTGCGGCATCTACCTGCCGGGCAACACATCCTCATAGCTACATTCGTGGGATTACAGCCTCAGGAGCAACTCGTTAGTGTCCAAAATGGGCAGGTTACGGAAGTCATGTTTACGTTGACAGAAACAGCCCGTCAGTTGGACGCGGTACAAGTGCGGGGCTTCAAGAGCGATAACCAGAAGCCCGTCAGTGTGGGTAAGGTGGCCATTCGGCCCATGGACCTGCCGCAAGCGGTGGCAGTGGTTGAGCGCGAAGTCCTCGAACGTCAGCAGACGCTACGCCTGAGCGATGTGCTGATGAACACCAATGGCGTGTATGTGATGGGAACGTCGGGCGGTTCGCAGGAGGAGTTGGCCGGGCGTGGATTTGCTTTCAATAGCAGCAACACGTTTAAGAATGGCGCTCGGTTTAACAATGCAGCCATGCCCGAGATCAGCGCGCTGGAGCGGGTCGAAGTGCTTAAAGGTAGCAGCGCCATCCTGTTTGGCAACGTAGCGGCCGGAGGCATCATCAACTTAGTGACCAAAAAGCCGCAGTTTCAGCCGGGTGGGTCGGCGTCGGTTCGGTTGGGCAGTTTTGGCTTTGTGAAGCCGTCGGTCGATGTGTATGGTGGGGTTGGCAACTCGCAGCGCGTAGCTTACCGGTTAAACACGACTTATGAGCAGGGCAACAGTTTTCGGGATGAAGTGAAAAGCAAGCGGTTCTACGTAAACCCGTCACTGTTAATAAAATTAAGCGGTAAGACCGATCTGCTTGTCGAAGGTGATTACCTGTACGACAACCGCACCGCTGATTTCGGGACGGGCGCCATCGACTACGCCATTGCCAACCTGCCGCGCAGTCGGTTTCTGGGCGTATCATGGGGCTACAACCGCATTGAGCAAAGGAGTTTAAGCGCTACGCTATCGCACCAATTAAACCAGAATTGGCAAATCAGAGCACTCGGATCGGTTCAGGATTTCTACAGTGATCTGTTCGCGACGCAACGGCCGAATGGTAATAGCCAGTTTATTAAAACCGATGGTACCTGGATTCGCGGGTTGCAGCGCACGCAGGTAGCCGAAACATATTGGATTGGCCAGGTCGACCTGACGGGTCAATTCACGACCGGGGCCATCAAACACACCCTACTTGTTGGGGCCGACGCCGATCAATACCGCACCAATACGACGGCTTATAATCCAGTAGCCCGCTATGACACAATAAACGTATTTGACCTGACGAAATTTCGCCAACGAAACGATATTCCTACTCTAACAGCCCGTACGCTCACCAATGCACCCATTAACCGGGCGGGTGTTTATGTGCAGGATTTGATTTCATTCTCCGATAAAATTAAACTCCTGGCTGGTCTGCGTTACAGTTACCAACAAACGGGCAGCAATGTCCTGACGTATGCCGACAACAAAACCACATCGGTCACGACTTTTGACGATGCCGTTACGCCCCGCGTTGGCTTTGTCTATCAGCCTGTACCAACGACCTCGCTGTTCGTTAGCTATGCCAATTCGTTCAACACCAATACGGGCGTGGACGTAGCGGGAAATGCCCTGCCACCGTCATTTATTAATCAGTATGAAGCGGGGATCAAAAACGATCTATTCAATGGATTTCTGTCGGCCAACGTAACGGCGTATCAGATTATCAACAGCAACCTGGCGCAAACCAGCCTGGCGGGTGGCAACAAAAACAGCAACAATAAAGAACTAGCCGGGGGGTAACGAGCCGGGGGGTAGAAGTGGATTTGAAAACAAAGCAGTTGAGCGGGTTCTCATTCCTGGGTGGCTATAGCTATAATCTGACCAAATACACCGCCAGCAACATCTATATTGTTGGCAGCCTGTTGCGTTATAACCCAAACCACACCGCCAATGGCAGCATTTACTACAGCTTTCAGCGGACGGGTTGGGCAAAAGGGCTGAATATGGGCCTTACTGCCTTCTACATGGGTCAGCGCGTCGCTGGTCGCTCTACCCGACTAACGGTCAATAGCGATACGTATCAGTTGATTCCCGTGCCTGCCTTCACCCAACTGGATGCGTCCGTGGGCTATTCACTGGACCGGTTTTCGGTCCGGGCGAAGGTGTCAAATGTCTTAAATGTGCTGAGCTACCAGATTCACGACGACAACAGCGTGAACCCCATTGCCCCCCGAATGCTGTCAGCAACGGTGTCCTATAGGTGGTAGCTGAATGATCGATTGGCAGGGAAACAGTCCTATACATTCAGGACTGTTTCCCTGCCAACCGGCCTTTACGTTATACGTAACGTTGCGTTATGTGTGCCGACCGTTCCATTGTTTCAATCAGCAAGGGGTGGCGTGGCTGGCTCAGGGCCGTTTCCAGTTCTTCGATGGTGTCTTTGAAGAGGAAAAAAACCGGGACCTCGTGGCTCTCGGTTTTATTTTTTATGTACATCAGCGATGGCCGTACCGTACCCGAGGCTGCCAATTGGTTATATTGATTTTTGGCTGTTGCAAACGATTCGTCCGACGGACCGAAGGAGACGACGCGTTCCGGCAGCGGATTGGCTTTTCGATCGGCTAGATGGGCGTCGAGATTAGTCAGCAGATTCTTGAGGTGGAAGGTGTCTTTTCCGGTTCTAATACGTTCGCGCAGGGACTGACGAATTAGGTAAGTCAGCGAGTTCGACAGGTTTAACCCAATTTCAGCCATCTGCTTAAAAATCAGCGAGGATGGCGACATACCCGGGATGGTATTTGGATCGTGAAGCAGGACGTCGCCCGCAGAGGTTAGAAACCCATCGATCCGAGAGTATACGTTGATTCCCAACCTGGTAAATACAGTAGCAACAGCCATCTGAATCTTACGGTTATTCTCCAACGATGTCTCGACCGGAATCCGCTTTTTAGCTACGTTCGTTTTATATTTCGTTTCAAAATCAAAGGACTGGGCGTTGTAAATTTCGGTGGGCGGCAGGGCAATTGCCATCTGGTCATCGTCCTGAATGACACCGCATGAAAATTCCTGCCCGCTGATGAATTCCTCGAACAGAACCTCGTCTTCGGCGTTTACCGACGCCAACGAAAAGGTGCCATCCGTTGGCAGCCCATTTAATTTCTGGACAAACTCGGCCGGATGGATGATTACCTCCCCCGTTTGCTCAATAACAACTGGAAAACTAATGCCTGAATCCAAACTGACCATTTTCTGGGCCTGATCCTGCTTTTCAATCTCTGACAGGCTGGACCATTCGGCCAGTTTACTCCACCCGTCCGGCTGAACACTCATCGTGAAAAAGCACTGCTCTACCCCGCGGCAGAACTGCGTAAGGTCGGCATCGCGCACAATGACCACACCGATACTGGATCCCTGATGGGGAGCTTTGATGACGATGGGCAGGCCTAAATGATCGGTGAGCGATTGGAACAACTGCGCTTTATCGGACCGTTCGTAGGCGTCGCGGCTAATGGTGGCGGTCTTCTACTGCTGCCCGCTAGCCACCGCGATAAGTTCGTTCTGTAATATTTTGTTGATACCCACTGCTGACCCCACCAGACCCGGACCAGTGTACGGCATCTTATACCATTCCAGCAGCCCCTGTATGGCTCCATCCTCGCAGTCTGGTCCATGCATGGCCAAAAACGCCAGATCAAAATGATCGCGGAAGTGTTCGGGACGTAGTTCGGGCAGCGTGCCATCAAGCGCGTTAGCCGGCAGCGATTCATCGTAAACTGAAAAGCCGGAACCGTCCTGGGGCAGAGCCTCACGCAGAATAGGGAACTGCAAAAAGTCGGGTGTGACGAGCCGGAACCGGCCCCGTCCGTCTACAAACACAAGCACTGGCTCGAACAAGCCTCTGTCTAAATTAGCTAAAGCCGTACGTCCGCCCGCATACGACACCTCACGCTCTCGCGCCGGACCACCGAAGAAAATGCCTATTTTCACTGAATAAGGGAGATGATACTGCCCGCAAATAAACAAAAAACGCCCGGTTTGGGCGTTACGTTTTTTGTCAAACGGACTATCTCAATACGCACTCAAGTGAAATCGAGTAGTGCCTGTAAGCCTAGAAAATTAGGCGAACAGTTAAAAGACGGGGGTAATGTTAACGGCTTCAACCTTTTGTATCTCGGGTACCGCTTTCAGGATTGCTTCTTCCAGACCACCTTTAAACGTCATTGCCGACATGGGACAGGAGCCACACGACCCCATCAGTTCCAGCCGAACTGTTTTATTATCCGTTACGTCGAGCACGCGCACATTACCTCCATCGGCTGCCAGATAGGGTCTCATACCGTCCAGTGCCCGCTCGATTCTTTGTATTAGCTCGTCGTTATAAAGGGCCGTTTCCATCGCATTCTCTTATTTAAGGTAAAGTTACACGCTGACGAGGTTTTATGCAACTTCAACGCGTTTTGTGCGGTCAACCGTGGCGTTTCGAATCGCAATCTGCTGGGCAAGGGCCTCTGCGGTTGTGTAAAATGCTTCGCTAGCCACCGGCTCACCCAGGCTGATGGCTGGGCGGCCTTCATCGCCGGCCTCACGAATACTCTGCACGAGCGGAATCTGGCCCAGCAAGGGTACATCGAACTGGTCGGCCAATTGCCGGCCACCCCCTTTACCAAAAATGTGATACTGATGATCGGGTAACTCAGCCGGGGTGAAATACGACATATTTTCAATGACGCCCAACACCGGAACGTTAATCTGCGGCTGCCGGAACATAGCCAGACCCTTGGTAGCGTCGGCCAGCGCCACCTTCTGGGGCGTTGTCACGATGATGGCTCCTGTTACGGGTACGGTCTGCACCAACGTCAGGTGAATGTCGCCCGTACCGGGAGGGAGGTCGATGAGTAGGTAATCCAGCTCACCCCAGTCGGCATCGGAGAAAAACTGCTGCAGGGCACGCCCAGCCATGGTGCCACGCCAGATGATGGCCTGTCCCGGCGCAACCAGGAAGCCCATCGATAGGAGTTTGATACCGAACTGCTGAATGGGCTCCATCCGGGTTTGCCCGTCAACCTGAAAAATACGGGGCTGCATGTCTTCGGCCCCGAACATGGTCGGGATGGATGGTCCATAAATGTCGGCGTCAATAATGCCGACTTTAGCACCCGACTTATGCAGCGCAATGGCTAAGTTGGCCGTTACGGTCGATTTGCCTACTCCACCTTTACCCGACGATACGGCAATGATGTTTTTAACCCCTGGCAGAGTTGGCGCATTTGTCCGGGTCGATGTTACGTCGGACGTCATGTCAATGGTGATGGAAATGTCG
>JAQBNX010000356.1 GCA_028288385.1 Spirosoma sp. | reverse complement strand
GCCAATGTATCAGGTGGAGTAGTAGGTAAAATGATTTCTCCGCAGTCAATTGCCGTAGCGGCAGCGGCTGGCAATTTAGTGGGTCAGGAATCGCAACTATTTCGCTTTACGGTGAAGCATAGTTTTTACATGCTAACGTTCATCTGCTTCCTTACCCTGACTCAGGCATACGTTCTGAAATGGCTGATACCAACTTACGTAATGCTCGATGGTAAAAAGCCGAGTGTGCTGCCTGACCTATCGCACGGTTATATGTACCTGTTAATACTAGCTGTGCTGCTGGCGTCGCTGGCTCTCACCCTTTCGCGAATTCGCCGGAACAGAAAGCCCGCACCAGACCTGGTGAAGTAAGTGGTTGTATCAAGAGGGGTAAATGCGTTTCTTTAATGAATTTCTAGGCGTTCTACGTGCCGACAACTTCCGTCCTGGGTACTGCATGTCCGGTTCAAAAAACGATAAGTTTATCAAAACTTATGAAGTTAAAGCCTTGATACGTTAAATTTCATGAACTGGCTTTAGCAATTGACGAATATCGTAGGTCTATTTACACAGGTAATTAGTTAGTAAGCGCTACCCATTTAGCTCATATTACCCTGGTTTTGCATTCATACGCTGACACACTACGTAACCTCCGCTTTTAATGAATCATTTGATAGTGCCGTCGATGCCGACCAGTTTCCTGCTTAGCCTAAGCCTAGTTATCCTTCGTTGTACCACCTCGCTACAGGCCCAACCGTTTAGCCGGGAAGAAGTTGGCCGCTGGCAGCAACAGGCTAAGCAGGTCACCATTACGCGGGATACCTGGGGTGTACCCCACATTTATGGCAAAACCGATGCTGACGTCGTTTTTGGGTTACTGTTTACGCAATGCGAAGACGATTTTGAGCGGGTTGAAGAAAATTACATTACGTCGATCGGGCGTTTGGCCGAAATAGAAGGTGAGTCGGCGCTATATCAGGATTTGCGGGCGCGCTTATTTCTTGACTCGACGCAGGCAATTGCCATCTACAAAAAAAGCCCACTCTGGATGAAAAAATTGCTGGATGCTTTTGCCGATGGTACGAACTATTACCTCTATACACATGCTGATGTTATGCCCAAATTACTCAAACGGTTTCAGCCGTGGATGCCACTCATGTTCAGCGAAGGGAGTAATGGGGGAAATATCAGCGTCGTGTCGACCGAGCGGCTAAAAGCGTTTTACGAACAGCGTAAATCAACGTCCTTCAATACGAAGATTGACCCATACGAGCGTGAATCCCTTGGATCAAATGGCTTTGCCATTGCGCCCGCCAAAAGTGCTACGAAGAATGCTCTGCTACTTATAAACCCGCATACGTCGTTTTATTTTCGGTCGGAGGTGCATATGGTTAGTCAGGAAGGCCTGAATGCCTACGGTGCCGTTACGTGGGGGCAGTTCTTTGTTTACCAGGGGTTCAATGAGCATTGCGGCTGGATGCACACCTCCAGCTATGCCGATTCGATGGACGAGTACCTGGAAACGATTGAGAAAAAAGGAAACGCGTTGTATTATAAATGGGGCAAGGAGCTTAAGCCCGTTCGGACACAGACCGTTCGACTGCCGTATAAAACAGATAAGGGCGTTCAGTACAAACAGTTTACGATGTATTTCACGCAGCATGGACCAGTTGCGGGCGAAAAAGACGGCAAATGGATTGCCATTGACATGATGAATACACCCCTGAATGCCCTGGCGCAGTCGTATTTGCGGACAAAAGCAACAGGGTATGCGAGTTTTAGGGACGTAATGAAACTTAACGGTAATGCGTCTAACAACACGGTTTTTGCTGACCGCGACGGCACCATTGCTTATTGGCATGGCAACTTCATGCCCAAGCGAGACCCCCAGTTTGACTGGAACGAGCCAGTGGATGGCAGCAATCCCGAAACAGACTGGAAAGGGCTGCATTCGGTCGATGAGATTGTCCAGGTGCGCAACCCGGCCAGCGGATGGATTCAGAACTGCAACTCAACGCCGTTTACGGTGTCGGGCAGCAGTAGCCCCGATAAACAAAAATACCCGGCTTACATGGCGCCGGATGCCGAAAACTACCGGGGCATTAATGCCGTTCGTGTCCTGAGTCAAAAATCGGTGTTTACGCTCGATACACTCATTGCGGCTGCCAACGACCCGCACCTTGCCGCCTTCGACGAGTTGCTGCCATCTTTGCTTGACGCATACAAAACAGTTACCCGCGATTCGGTTAATCGCTCACCTGATCTGGCAGAGGCCGTTCAGATTCTGCAAGGCTGGGATAAATCGTATGGGATTAACTCGATCGGTCAGACACTCGCGATTCATTGGGGCGAAAAAATACAGCGGTTAGCCCGGAGCCGTGCGGCTACCGACCAGCGGTTCGATAATTTAGGCCTCACCCAATTTACCATCAGCAAGACCTCAGCGCAGGAAAAAGTAATGGCCCTGGCCTCTGTGTTGAATGACTTGAACCGCGATTTCAAGACGTGGAAAACGCCCTGGGGTGACATCAACCGGTATCAGCGCCTGACGGGAAAAATTCAGGAAATTTACGACGATCAGAAGCCCAGCATTCCAGTTGCTTTTACGTCATCTGCCTGGGGCTCACTGGCTGCTTTTGCGGCCAGGACCTACCCCGAAACCAAAAAACGCTACGGCAGCGTAGGCAATAGTTTTGTAGCGGTTGTTGAGTTTGGTAAACGGGTTAAAGCCCGCTCGGTGGTCACAGGTGGTCAAAGCAGCAAACCAGGCACGAAGCACTTTGTGGATCAGGCTCCGCTCTACTCTACTGGCCAATTTAAAGATGTTTTGTTTTACCCCGACGATGTGAAGCAGCATGTTGAGAAAACGTATCATCCGGGTGAATAGTGATACGTAATGCTGGCTTCCAGTATGGTTGCATAGGTATCAGGACGTAACGAAAAGAGCCGGACAAACAAGTGCATACTTGTTTGTCCGGCTCTTTTCGTTACGTTAAATCAATGGGTCTATTTGAATAGCATTTGCGCGTACTCATTAAGGTACTGCCGCCAGTAGGTCCAGGTATGGCCACCCTCTGTTTCTTTATACTGGTATTTGATGTTGTGTTTGTCGAGCAGCGCCAAGGTTTTTTTGTTGGCATCCATCACAAAATCATTCTTCCCGATACCAACCCAAAATAGCTTTTTCGACTTATTGAAATTTGGATCTCCAAGCGCCTTGGCGTACTGATTTTCGGCCTCATCAATGGTCGGTCCGAAGAATCCCGAACTGAAAACCCCAACATAGTTGAAGAGTTCGGGGTTGGTTAAGGTAAGGTCAAGCGTCTGGAAACCACCCATGGATAAACCGGCCAGGGCCCGGTTTTCGGCCTTAGGCAGCGTCCGGTAGGACTTTTCGACATAGGGCATGATGTCGTTTCTGAATTCATTGGCGAACATCGAACGCATACTTGTCAAAGCCTGAGTCGACGGGGTTGTTCCTGTGCCGGTTGAGGGCGGTAATGGCATACTCCCATTGGGCATAACCACAATCATGGGCTTCACCTTTCCGGCCGCCAGCAGATTGTCCATGATAAAACCGGCACGCCCTACGGTGTTCCAACCTGAGTCATCGTCGCCACCGCCGTGTAACAAATAAAAGACTGGGTATTTGGTAGCTCCTTTTTCATAACCGGGTGGTGTGTAAACATGCATTCGGCGCATTGTACCCAATGAACTGGAGGAATACCAAACCTCCCTGACTTCTCCGTGTGGAACAGTGGTTATATCCTCAAATGAGGTTTCCTGCCCCGGCACCAGCAAGACGTTTTCGAGGCTGCTGATACCCTGTTTAATAACCGGATTTTTTGGATCCGCCGTCCGAACCCCATCCACCATCAGCGTATAGGTGTAATAGTCTGGTTTGAGCGGGCCTACCGTTACGGACCACACACCCTGCTCATTTTTTGTCAGACTAAGTGGTTTATTGTCTGACAAAAAATCGCCGGATACAGTTACTTCGTCGGCTTTGGGAGCGTAAATTTTAAAAACAACGCGTTTATCGGCCAATGCCTGGGGCGTTTTCAACGTATCGTTTGGCGTAGGCTGCCGTTGGGCAGGCTGGGCTTTTACGCCCGGTAACAGCAGTGAAGCGCAGAGAATCAGCAGGAGGCAAAACAGCCTGGTTGCATGAGCTGGAAGCGATTGGTAGTTCATTATCATTTTTGGTAAGGTTTGAGATAAAAAAGCGTTAGGGCTTGCGCCACAGATTTGGTAAGAGTTTGTAATAGAGCAGGTGCCGCCAGGTACCCCAATCGTGTGCACCGTCGCCCCCAACGTAGTAATCGTGTTTTATTTTGTGATTTTGGAGCGCTTCATGCAGGGCCACGGCTCGCTTGCCAATGGTTTCCACTTCGCCTGTTCCCTGACCCACCAGTAAATAAGCTACTTTTTGATTAGCGGCCGGATCATTTAAGAAGGCAGCACTCACCCGTTCGGTTTCTAAATCGCCGGCACTCAAAATACCAAACGAACTAAATAAATTCAGGTTAGTAAGCCCAATAAATTGGGTGTGTCGCCCGCCCATGGACAACCCCGCCAGGGCACGGCCTGTTCGGTCGGCTCTTGTGCTATACGTTTTGTCGACAAAGGGAATTATATGCTTCTTTAATTCTTCTTCCAGCAGCTTAAACGTTAACTCGGTATGGTTTGGGTCGCTGCGGTGTACAACCTGATTGTTGGGCATAACAATGAGCATCGGCACCATTTTCCCTTCTGTCAGCAGGTTATCGGCAATGAAATTAGCGCGGCCGTCAAACATCCATCCGGAAGCCAGTTCGCCACTACCTCCCATCAGGTATAAAACCGGATAATTCTTTTTAGGCGTGTAGCCGGGGGGTGCATAGACAAATAACTCCCGTTCTCCTTTAAGTACATCCGAGTGATAGATGTGGCGGGTCACGGCTCCATGCGGTACGGGTTTTGCATCATAATAGGCTGGGCCCTCGCCATGCACCACCAGATTGCTGTATCCGGGCTGGTCGGCAAAACTGGTCAGCGTATTATTGGGGTCAGCTACCGCAACCCCATCAATGAGGAGTTTATAGACATAAATATCGGGTTTAACCGGGCCAACAGTCAATGACCAGACACCATCTTCCCCTTTTTGGAAGGGTATAGGGTCTTTAGCGGCCAAAGCAAGCAGTAAGGGACCAGGAGCCAGGGCTACCTGGCGGGCATCAGGTGCTTTTAGCCGGAACGTAATACGGCGGTCGTCTGCTACGTCGGGCGAGATGAGATTTGCTCCGAATGGCACCAGGTGCTGGGCGTTTTTTTGCGGATTCCAGTCCAGATTGACATGGGCCTGCTGGGCTCGTCCCCATTGACTGGTGGCCAGTAGAAGAAGGGTAACGAGTTGAATTTTAGGTCGTACGTTCATCGCCGATGCTGGTTTACTTACCGATTCTAGCTGGGATCAGCCGAAAAATTTCGGGTTGACATAATTTCATCCACCTGTTTCAGTCCAGGTTTAGCGTCTGTTTCAGGCGTTTTTACAGCAACAAGGGTGATCAGGGCCGATAATAGGAGTGAGCCAGCCATAAATATATAAGATGCTCCGAAACCGCCGGTTGTTCCATTTAAATAGCCCACGACATACGATCCGGCAAATGAGCCTAATGCCCCTAGGCTATTAATCAGGGCCATGGCACCACCGGCCACATTTTTTGGTAAAATCTCCGGTATAATGGCGAAGAAAGGGCCATAAGGTGCATACATAGCACCGCCCGCAATGATTAGGAGCACAAAGGATAGCCAGAAGTGATTGACGCCGATTAGGTAAGAACCATAAAAGGCCAGGGCACCGAGCAGCAAAAAAGGCCAGACGAATAGCTTCCGGTTCAGGGTTTTATCGGAAAAATACGAGGCACTTAACATTCCTACTATAGCCAAAACATACGGAACAGCAGCCAGCCATCCGGTTTTGAC
>JAQBNX010000852.1 GCA_028288385.1 Spirosoma sp. | reverse complement strand
TCACGAAGAAGTTCGGCCGGAAGAAGCTGTCGGTCTCGGTCGCCAGCTCGTCCAGGTACTCCTCGAGCTCCCACTTCTCGTTGCGCCACGTGAAGTAGGTGTAGCCCTGCTGGAACCCGACCTTGCCGAGGGCGTGCATCATGGCCGGCTTGGTGAACGCCTCGGCCAGGAAGATGACGTCGGGGTCGGTCTTGCGCACCTCGTTGAGCAGCCAGGCCCAGAAGTTGACCGGCTTGGTGTGCGGGTTGTCCACCCGGAAGATGCGGACGCCGCGATCCATCCAGAACCTGAGCAGGCGCAGGCACTCGGCGTAGATGCCGTCCCGGTCGTTGTCGAAGTTGATCGGGTAGATGTCTTGGTACTTCTTGGGCGGGTTCTCGGCGTACGCGATCGAGCCGTCGGCGCGCTTGGAGAACCACTCCGGGTGGTCGGTGACCCACGGGTGGTCCGGTGAGGCCTGCAGGGCGAAGTCGAGGGCGATCTCCATCCCCAGCGATTTGATCTTGGCCACGAACCTGTCGAAGGACTCGAAGTCACCCAGGTCGGGGTGGATGGCGTCGTGCCCGCCCTCGGCGTTGCCGATCGCCCAGGGCGAGCCGGGGTCGGCCGGGCCGGGGGTCAGCGTGTTGTTCGGGCCCTTGCGGAAGGCGGTGCCGATCGGGTGGATCGGGGGGACATAGATGACGTCGAAGCCCATCGCGGCGGCCGCCTCGACCCGCTCGTGCGAGCTGTCGAAGGTGCCGGAGATCCAGCGACCGGACTCCTCGTCGTAGGAGGCCCCCTCCGAGCGCGGGAAGAACTCGTACCAGGAGGCGTACAGGGCCGCCCGACGCTCGACGAAGACCGGGTACTCGGGGGTCGGGGAGACGAGCTCCCGGGGCCCGAAGTCGGCCATCGCGGCGCGGACCTCGTCGGCCAGCACGACCTCGAGCCGGTCCTCGACCTGCTGACCGGCGTCCAGGCTGCGGGCGGCCCCCCGCAGCAGCGAGGCGACCTGGTCCTGACCGGCGCCCGCGGCCCGCTCGGCCGCCGCGGAGAACAGCGTCTTCCCCTCGGTGCAGACCAGGGACACGTCGATCCCCGCCGGAATCTTGATCTCGGCGGCGTGCACCCAGGTCTCCCACGGGTCGCTCCAGCCCTCGACCCGGAACGTCCAGGGGCCCTCGACGTCCAGGGTGACGTCGGCGGTCCACCAGTCGAAGCCCAGCGGGGTGGTCGGACGCATCCCGACGGCGCTCTGGTTGCCGTGCGGGTCGGTCAGGACCACCGAGGCGTTGACGGCGTCGTGACCCTCGCGGAACACGGTGGCGCGGATCGCGAAGGTCTCCCCGACCACCGCCTTCGCCGGGTAGGTGCCATTCTCGATCACCGGGGAGACCTTGGTGACCGGGATGCGTCCGGTCAGCACGCCGACCGGGGGCTGCTCGATCCGCGAGGATGGGGCGCCCGCGGGGCCGGAGTCAGCGTGGTCAGCGCGCGCGAGCTCTTCGTTGGTTGCCGTCACGTTTCTCAACCTATCGGCACGCAGCCGTACTCGTCGCGGGGTGGGTGAGCCTTCGGGCGTGGCGGGGGCTCCCGCGGCGGCGGGATGGAGATCGACAGCAGATGAGACCCAGGTCACCACGACCGCCGGGCCGGACCGCTAGGTTGTTCCGGTGCGCGCTATCCGTCGATTCACCGTCCGGCCCGTCCTTCCCGAGGTGTTGAAGCCCTTGGGCGACCTGGCCCGCAACCTCCGCTGGTGCTGGCACGCCGACACCCAGGAGCTCTTCCGCTCCGTGGACCCGAAGCTCTGGGACGAGGTGGGCGGGGACCCCATGCGGCTGCTCGCCGACGTCTCCGTCGAGCGTTTCCAGAAGCTGGCGGCGGACCGTAAGTTCCTCAAGACCCTGAAGGCGGCCCAGGCCGACCTCGCCGACTACCTCGCGGGTGACCTCTGGTATCAGGGCTACGCCGGCGAGAACCCGCAGGCCCCCAAGGGGATCGGCTACTTCTCCCCGGAGTTCGGCATCACCGAGGTGCTGCCGCAGTACTCCGGTGGGCTGGGGATCCTGGCCGGCGACCACTTGAAGGCCGCCAGCGACCTGGGCGTCCCGATCATCGGGGTCGGTCTGCTCTACCGCCAGGGCTACTTCAAGCAGTCGCTGAACGCCGCCGGCTGGCAGCAGGAGCGCTACCCGCTGATCGATCCCAACGCCCTGCCGCTGACGCTGCTGCACGACTCCGACGGTCCGCTGCTGATCGAGGTGCCGCTGGCCGGACGGACGCTGCACGCGCAGGTCTGGCTGGCCCAGGTCGGGCGCGTCCCGCTGCTGCTGATGGACTCCGACGTCGAGCAGAACAGCGGCGCGGAGCGGGAGACGACCGACCGCCTGTACGGGGGTGGCACCGACCACCGCCTCGCCCAGGAGGTGCTGCTGGGCGTGGGCGGCGTCCGGGCCATCCGCGCCTACTGCGCGATCGCCGGCGTGCCGGCCCCCGAGGTCTTCCACACCAACGAGGGCCACGCCGGCTTCCTCGGCGTCGAGCGGATCCGCGAGCTGACCGAGGACCCGTCGGTGGCCGGCGGTCCCGGCCTCGACTTCGACGTCGCGCTGGAGGAGTGCCGGGCCGGGACCGTGTTCACCACCCACACCCCGGTCCCCGCCGGCATCGACCGCTTCCCGCGGCAGGAGGTGCAGGACCAGTTCGCCAGCTTCGGCCGGGTCCCGCTGGACCGGGTCCTGGCCC
>JAQBNX010000178.1 GCA_028288385.1 Spirosoma sp. | reverse complement strand
AGCGGCACTACCCCGGTACGAGTACATGGTTGTCCAGCCTGTTTCCAGTCCGATACGGAGCCGGTGGTCAGGATACCACATGGCGCGAAACGTAGCGGGAACACCAAAGCGGCTTACGTCGACCTGGTCTAGCCCGGATGGTACGCCCAGGTGCGTTGAATAGTACGATAGTCCACCGCCAAGCGTCAGCACAATGGTGTAAGGGCCACGTTTGTTGGCTGTAGAGTCGGTTTGTCCGCTGGCCCTGCCGGATAAGTGAGTTAGCAGGATAACCAGCATGCCTATGTATAAATTTCTCCTCATGGAAGTAAGGTAGTCGATGGGCCGTTAGTCGCTTTGAATGGGCATTGTTGTTTAAGAGGCATGCAAAAAGGCCTACTGGCCTGTATAATGGTAGTACGCAACAACGGGCGAGTAGTTAGACAAAATACCTTCAAAACGCCCTTCACTAATGAACTGCTCAATGAATTTCGGCTCATCGAGCGTCCAGACATATACGGTGTGTCCCCGGGCCTTCATCGCCAGAACCTCATCTGTTTGCGGGCCGAGGGTCCAGCGGGGAGCCCAGATACGAGCGCCCAGACTCTGAGTAATTGCCGTATCTAACTCACACAATATGGGCGTATTGCTTTTGTTGGGTAGCGCTTTGTAGGCATCAACGGCCCCCTGCGTTGGCAGGCCAATCACGATTTGTAACTGACGGCCGGCCTGCGCGGCCCGTTGCAGAAACTTTTGCTGAATAGCCTGTACTTTGTCCATTGGCCCAATGTATTTGGTATCGAGCCAGACAAAGCTAAGCGTCGTATTGTTGATGACCGTTTCGAGGACTTCTTCCAGGGTAGGAATACGTTCACCATTAATCAATCGCACAAATGTTTGCAACTGCTGGTACGTATATTTTTCGATGTCGCCATCTAGACCATTCTTTTGAATGAGCCTTAAGTTAAGGGTGTTGTCATGGTATAAAATTGGTATGCCATCTTTCGTGTAACGGACGTCGATTTCAATGCCCGTTGCGCCCAGCCGGGAGGCCATTTTAACGATTTCGACTGAGTTTTCGGATACCGACAATAGGTCTGACGTTCGGCCACCACTCCGGTGTGCCAAAATGGCGAATGGCTTTGGGTTTAAGGGGCGTCGGTACTTTAGCGTCAGCTTTTTGGCTGGCTCCTCTGCTTTATTACCGTATGTGCCATCGATTACGAGCGTATCGCCTGCTGCCAGACGACCCGAAAACCGTTGTAATTGGCCATTGTGCTTCATATGGACCGTAAGCTGCGTACGTCCTGTTTCCGTATTAACCAATTTACGCCAGTAGCCCGTTAGAGTCAGCGTATCGGCCTTTGACTCGCCTTGCAGGTTGAAGAATCCCACGTCAACACCCGTAAAAATAGACAGGAAATGCGTTGTGTCGGCCCCATTTATTACGTAGGTCCATTTCAGGGCTACCTGCTCACCAAACTGATCAGACCCGTCGGTAACGCCATAGACGCCTTCCATTGCCAGACGGGTAGGTTTAGTGAATCGACCCGCACCGGGTGTATTGGTAAATGTGTAAGGTATTGGGGCTTCATACTGTTTGCGGCATCCCAGGAATGAGAGAAACAGCAGGCCAACTAAGACGTAATAGGTTGATTTCACAGGATGAAGCCGAAAATGATTTGAGGATAAAACAGGTTCCGGTCGAACGTATCGTAGAGCGACCAGAATTGCCAGTTGAAGTTCGAATAAGCTGCCCGGAAGCCTAACGATACGTGGCGATTTCCATAAAAGGGCTGCTCCAGAATAAATGAAATGGCCCCCCCATTGACCTGTAATTTTTTATCAACAATGGCCAGAGTTCCTACCTCCGATCGATAGTACAAGTCAAGAATAGTTTCTCCTCTAACGGTTATCTGTAGGTCTTTTGTCAGCCGGTAGCCCAACGACGCATTGGGCAAGTTCTCAAAGCCATAGGCCTGGCTGTTGAAGACATCCTTCACCTTCAGCCCTCCAAACCAGCCGGTCATGTCGTCACCAACTGACAAAAACATACGGTCGGTCAGCGGCCTGGCCCAGCGTACACCCACCAACAGGTTACTCTGGACAATCTGCGTTTGCAACCGGCCAACGACAAACCACCGCCTGGAAATGCCGTGCTGAATAATGGCATCAATGGCAGGAACACTAACTCTGACTTCTTCGGTCAACTCCGGGGGCGTGGTCGTGAAGATAAGTCCAATTGACTTTCGCCATTCCCCAGGTCGGGGCGCCTGAGGAAAAAAGATTTCGGGCTGGCGTCTCTCTGGCTGTTGGAAAGGCTCAAGCCCTCCCTGCCCCATTACAGGCAACAGGGCTGCCAAGATCAGTCCACCCGGCATCAGGAGCCGGATAAACGAATGCTGAATACTGAACACGTTAATATGAATGATGGGGTTTGACAGGATAAACCATTCAACGCCTACTTATGTTGGGCCTACTGTTCACATTACGCTAACCAGATTGGCAAACTCTTTTTGACCCACCACTTTCCTGATTGACAAACGTTTCGTACCTTTGCGGTCTTATTTTTTGAGGAGGATATACGACGTGAACGCACTACGCGCATACGACATTAATATCGTTGGGTTAGAGAACAAACGTTATGAGTATGACTTCGAGTCGGGTGATGCATTTTTTGCTGCCCTCGACCAGGAGTTGATTCATAAAGGCAATGTTCAAACGCATATCGTTCTCGATAAGTCCGAAACGATGATTCGGCTCGATTTTCACATTGCCGGCACCGTCGAGCAGATTTGTGATCGCAGCCTTGATGAATACGACGAGTTGGTCCAAACCCGGCAGATGCTGCTGCTCAAGTTTGGTGACCATAACGAGGAACTGAGCGACGAAATCGAACTCATCGAACGTAACACGGCAACAATCAACGTAGCCCGTTACATTTTTGAGTTTATCAGCTTGTCTCTGCCTATGAAACGGCTCCATCCACGTTTTCGGGACGAAGACGAGCAGGACAATGACGAGTCGAACGGGAAACTGATTTATAGCTCTGGTACGGCTACCGATAGCGAAGACGATGACCAGCCCGCGCCAGTGACGGATCCCCGCTGGGACATGCTGCGAAAATTGAACGACAATTAAACGAAGAGGTAGAGCCGTATGGTAACAGGTCACCAATTCCTGACAACACGAACCTCTACACTTTATATCTGAACAACTTTACAACTTAAACAAAATGGCACACCCAAAACGACGCCACTCCACCGCCCGGCGCGACAAGCGTAGAACCCATTACAAGGCGAAACCAGTAACCCTGTCGACCGACGCCCAAACCGGCGAAGTACACGAGCGGCATCATGCCCACATTTTCGAGGGAAACCTGTTTTATAAAGGCCAAATGATTATCGAGAATTACGCCAAAACAGCCTAATTCTTAGTGGATAATAAAAAAGTATTTCGCCAGCGTCTTTCCGAAGATGAAGGTGAAGTACTTTTTTATTACCCACTACTTCCTATTTTTACGCGTACTTTTTGCAGTCCGGCGTAGTCGGAAGGTGTTGAACAGACAGAGTAAATGAGAATTGCAGTAGACGCGATGGGTGGTGATTTCGCCCCCGAAGCGATTGTGGAAGGCGTATTGATGGCTGCTGCCGAAGTGCCGGAACACGTAACTATTGTGTTGGTTGGCCAACAAACGGTCATACAGAAATTACTCAAAAAGCACGGTGCCGAATCGATCGCTGCCATCGAACTGGTGAATGCCGATGATGTGATCGATATGAGTGAGCATCCTACTAAAGCACTCTCGCAGAAGCCCAATTCCAGCATTGGGGTTGGGTTTAAACTTTTGAAAGACAAGCAGGTTGATGCGTTTTGCAGCGCCGGCAACACGGGCGCCATGCACGTTGGTGCTTTATTCAGCATAAAGTCGATTGAAGGCGTTCTGCGCCCCTGCATAGCGGGCTACGTTCCGCAAATCACGGGTGGTCATGCTATTATGCTCGACATCGGTGCCAACGCCGACTGCAAGCCCGAAATGATGGCTCAGTTTGGCGAAATCGGGTCTATTTACGCACAACACACATTTGGTATCGACAGGCCCCGCGTGGTACTAATGAATATCGGATCGGAGGAGCAGAAAGGATCGTTAGTCGCTCAGGCTGCCCACCAACTTCTGAAAGACAACCGCCGGATCAATTTCCTGGGCAACATTGAAGGGGGCGATTTTTTTGCAGGAAAGGCTGACGTAATTGTCACCGATGGCTTCACCGGCAATACGATGTTCAAACTGGGCGAATCGTTTTATAACATGGCCCGGCAACGAGGTATTTACGACGATTTTCTGGACAAAACCAATTATGAGTCGATAGGGGGTAGTCCGATACTGGGTGTCAACGGGAACGTAATTATTGCTCATGGTATTTCATCGCCCCTGGCGATCAAAAATATGATTGGTTTGGCTGTCCGACAGGTTGAATCCAATGCCTACATTAAAATTACACAAGCCTTAAACTGACTGGTATCAGTGAACCACCGGCCGTTGGCAGTTCCTGAAACTGTTTGCTGTTGCGGTTTCCCGGTATGCTGGAGCGGTCGGGACTGATAACTGATCACTGAGTAATCTGCCTATGAGTAAAGCTGCCATAACAGGAATTCACGGTTACGTTCCCGACTACGTCTTGACCAATGCTGAACTGGAGCGGATGGTGGATACGAATGACGAATGGATTACAACCCGCACTGGTATTAAGGAGCGCCATATCCTGAAGGGTGAGGGTATGGGTTCATCACACATGGGTGCTAAAGCCGTGGCCGGTCTGCTCGAAAAGACCAGTACTCAACCCGGCGACATCGATTTGCTCATTTGTGCCACAACTACCCCCGATTATGTATTTCCCTGCACGGCCAACCTGATTTGTGACATGGTTGGTATTCGTAACGTAGGGAGTTTCGACATTCAGGCGGCCTGTTCTGGCTTTTTATATGCCCTAACGGTAGGAACCCAGTTTATTGAAAGTGGTAAGTATCGCAAAGTGATCATTGTTGGAGCCGACAAAATGTCGGCCATTACGGACTATACCGACCGGACAACCTGCGTATTGTTTGGTGATGGGGCAGGGGCCGTACTGCTCGAACCTAACGACGATGGCTACGGTGTTCTCGATTCGATCATTCGTTCCGACGGGTCGGGGCAACAACATCTGTTGCAGAAAGCAGGAGGCAGCCGTTACCCGCCCACGCACGAAACTGTTGAAAAACGCTGGCATTACGTGTACCAGGACGGGCCTTCCGTCTTCAAATTTGCCGTTAAGAACATGGCCGACGTATCGGCCGAGATCATGGAACGTAACAAACTGGCGGGTAATGATGTAGCCTGGCTGGTACCGCATCAGGCTAACAAACGTATCATTGACGCTACGGCAAATCGTATGGGCATCAACACCGACAAGGTAATGATGAACATTCAGAAATACGGCAATACAACAGCCGCTACCATTCCACTTTGTTTGTTCGACTACGAGTCGCAGCTAATTAAGGGTGATAACCTGGTGCTGGCCGCTTTTGGTGGGGGCTTCACCTGGGGGGCTGCTTATGTAAAATGGGCTTATTAAAATGAATCGTTAAGCCGGTGGTTTTGGATAAGCAGAATAGCATTTGAATTTAGCGCTGGTCCACTCGAAAACTACACCGGACAAACCACAAATTGTATCAATGGCAACGACCGCAGATATCCGCAACGGATTAGTTATCAACTTTAACAACGATCTTTTCCAGATCACCGAATTTCAGCATGTGAAGCCGGGTAAGGGCGCTGCCTTCGTTCGCACAAAAATGAAAAGCCTGACGTCGGGCAAAGTGCTGGACAATACCTTCAACGCAGGCGTAACGATACTCCCCGTTCGGGTGGAGCGCCGTAAGTTTCAGTACCTATACAAAGATGAAACAGGCTATAACTTCATGGATCAGGAATCATTCGATCAGATCAACCTCGATGAAAAACTCGTTGACGGTGCCGACTTGATGAAAGAGGGCCAGGAAGTTGAGATATTGATTAATGCCGAAAGCGATTCGCCTTTGTCTTGCGAGCTGCCCCCGTTCGTTGAGCTGGAGGTTACTTATGCCGAACCGGGCATTAAGGGCGACACCGCCAATAGCCCTAAAAAGCGGGTTGAGGTCGAGTCAGGGGCCAAAATTATGGTGCCGCTTTTTATAGAGTCGGGCCAGAAAATCCGGGTAGATACCCGCACACGCGATTATGTAGAACGGGTAAAATAATTAGCGTTATCACTGTCGTAAGTCGTAGGAGTCGTAAGGGGCTGGTGCGCAAACGACTTAGAACTAAACCTCTACGACTATATTTATGGATACAAAAGACATACAACAACTCATTGACTTCATTTCGCAGTCGGGCCTGGATGAAGTAAATATTGAGACGAGCGATCTGAAAATCAGCGTTAAGCGCTATGGATCAGGTACTCCGGCTGCTGCGTCGGCTCAGATAGCTGCACCGGCCGTAGCCACTCCAATGCCAGCGGCTGTTCAAATTCCGCAACCAGTCGCTGTGCCAGCCGCACCAGTCACCGTACCCAAAGCCGACACATCGAACTATATTACCATCAAGTCGCCAATGATCGGGACGTTCTACCGGTCAGCCACTCCCGACTCACCCCTGTTCGTTGAAGTAGGTGACAGCGTCAGCGAAGGCAAAGTAGTCTGCATCATCGAAGCCATGAAGTTATTCAACGAAATTGAGTCGGAAGTGTCGGGCCGTATCGTGAAGGTGCTCGTCGAGAACGCTACGCCGGTGGAGTATGATCAGCCACTGTTTTTGGTAGAACCTATCTAAAAACCAAAGAATGATGAGCCGGGCTACCGGTATGGTGAAAGAGCGAACAATTGGACAGAGTCACTACGTCTCTTACTAATTTCTCGGTCTTTCCCTCTCTCGCTCTTTTCAGCCTTATGTTCAAGAAAATATTAATTGCAAACCGGGGGGAAATAGCCTTGCGGATTATTCGGACGTGCCGCGAAATGGGTATCCGGACCGTAGCCGTTTACTCAACGGCCGACCGCGAAAGCCTGCACGTTCGGTTCGCCGATGAAGCCGTTTGCATTGGCCCGCCCCCCAGCCGCCAATCGTATCTGAGTATTCCGAGCATTATTTCGGCTGCTGAAGTAACCGGAGCAGATGCCATTCATCCAGGCTACGGATTCCTTTCAGAGAATGCTGAATTCTCACAAATTTGTGCGGATTACGGTATCAAGTTCATTGGGGCTACCGCTGAGCAAATCAACGGTATGGGCGACAAAGCAACGGCCAAAGCAACCATGAAAGCCGCCGGAGTGCCCGTCATCCCTGGTTCCGATGGACTGCTCGAATCCGTCGAACAGGGGCAGCGGCTGTCGGCCGAAATGGGTTACCCCGTCATCGTAAAAGCTACGGCTGGCGGTGGAGGACGCGGCATGCGCATCGTTCGGTCGGAGGATGAGTTCGAAAAAGCCTGGAACGATGCCCGTACCGAAGCAGGAGCTGCCTTTGGCAATGAAGGTTTATACCTGGAAAAATACGTGGAGGAGCCACGCCACATTGAAATTCAGATTGTGGGTGATCAGTTTGGTAAAGTATGCCATCTCTCGGAACGCGACTGCTCTATCCAGCGTCGGCACCAGAAACTGGTTGAAGAAACCCCGTCGCCTATTGTGTCGCCCGAACTCCGTGAGCTAATGGGTGAAGCGGCCATCAAAGGCGCTCAGGCCATTGGCTATGAAGGGGCAGGTACGGTTGAATTCCTGGTTGATAAACACGGGCAGTTCTTTTTCATGGAGATGAACACCCGCATTCAGGTTGAGCACCCAATTACGGAAGAAGTAACGGATTTCGACCTGATTAAAGAGCAAATTAAAGTAGCAGCCGGATCCGAAATTTCGGGCCGTAACTACACGCCGAAGCTTTTTGCCATGGAGTGCCGCATCAATGCGGAAGACCCGGCCAACGGCTTCCGTCCATCGCCGGGTAAGATTACGGTGCTGCACCTACCCGGTGGGCATGGGGTCAGGATTGACAGCCACGTCTACGCAGGTTACACCATTCCGCCTAACTACGACTCCATGATTGCCAAGATAATTGCATCGGGGCAGTCGCGGGAGGAAGTTATTACCCGCATGAAGCGTGCCCTGCAGGAGTTTGTGATTGAGGGTATCAAAACCACTATCCCGTTTCATATTCGGCTCATGGATGATCCTAAATTCAAATCCGGGCAGTTCACGACCGCCTTTTTGGAAACGTTCGATTTTTCGAAGCTATAATTAATTAGCCCATTTTCATGCTGGCCGAAGCCGACTATTGCTACAGATAGTCGGCTTTTTAGTGCCTATGGTTGGGCTCATAAGCAATATAAATTGACAGGAATACCATAAATCTGGTAAAACGAATGGCTTTACTGCTTTATGAATGAATAACTCTGCAACCCACCCTTTATTCATGAATCATCTTGCCCCCGCCGATTACGTTGTATTTGGCATCTACTTAGTCGTTGTCGTTGGATATGGATACTGGGTGTATCATAGAAGGAAGGCTGCCGCAACAGATACCAAAGACTTTTTTCTGGCCGAAGGATCGCTGACCTGGTGGGCCATTGGAGCCTCGCTCATTGCATCAAATATATCCGCCGAACATTTTATTGGTATGGCTGGCTCCGGGTTCGCCATGGGCCTGGCCATCTCCTCCTACGAGTGGATTGCGGCTGCTACACTGGTCATCGTAGCCGTATATTTTATCCCGATCTACCTCCGGAATCACATTTATACCATGCCCCAGTTTCTGGCGCAACGCTATAGCGATACCGTCAGTACTATTTTAGCCGTGTTCTGGCTGGTGGTCTACGTACTGGTTAACCTGACGTCCATTCTCTACCTGGGTGCTATTGCCATTGAATCGCTGGCGGGTATTTCCTTTACGGTCTGCACCATTGGACTGGCCATTTTTGCCATTTTCATTACGCTCGGCGGCATGAAAGTAATCGGCTATACCGACGTAGTTCAGGTGGTGGTGCTGATCGTTGGTGGCTTAGTCGTTACGTACTTAGCTCTGCAACTAGTGGCCGAACAGTCAGGTGGGCAGACAGCGGGGCTGGCCGGTGTCTGGGACGGGATGCTCACCCTGCGAAAACAGGCCGACAGCCATTTTCATATGTTTTTCAGTAAAGGCCATCCTCACTATGATGCGCTGCCGGGTATGTCGCTGGTGCTGGGAGGTATGTGGCTCAATAATCTTTCCTACTGGGGCTGTAACCAATATATTGTGCAACGGGCACTGGGGGCTGATCTGAAAACGGCACGCTCTGGCATCCTGTTTGCGGCTTTTCTGAAGCTTATGATTCCCCTAATTGTGGTCATTCCCGGAATTGCCGCCTATGTACTCTACCAAAGCGGACCATTCCGTGCGGCCATGACCGATGCATCGGGTGTTGTCAAGCCCGATCAGGCCTATCCCGTGCTGATGAACCTGTTGCCAGTAGGAATGAAAGGACTGGCATTTGCAGCCCTGACAGCTGCCATTGTGGCCTCACTGGCGGGTAAGTGCAACTCAATTTCTACCATTTTCACCCTCGACATTTATAAGAAATACATTGACAAAACAGCTTCTGAGCAAAAGCTGGTCAATGTAGGCCGGTGGGTGGTGGTGATTTCTTTTCTGATAGCCATAGCTATAGCCCCCATGCTACGGTCGCTCGATCAGGTATACCAATATATTCAGGAGTATACCAACTTCCTCACTCCCGGCGTATTTGCCATTTTCCTGCTGGGATTCTTTTGGAAACGGGCAACGAACCGGGCAGCCATGACCGTAGCCATTCTGACAATTCCGCTGTCAATCATGCTTAAGTTCTGGCCAGAATTGACAAATCTGGTCGGTATTCAGTCGGATACGATTCCATTTCTGCACAGAACAACGTGGGTATTTTGTATTGACGTAGCGCTGATGATCGTTGTATCGCTGACAGATCCTACGCAGGCAGCTTTAGGCAAAGGTCTGATTGTTGAGCGGCAGATGTTTCGGGTTACCCCTTCTTTTATTGGAGGATCGGTAGCTATTTTTGGTATACTGGCCGTTCTCTATTCGGTATTTTGGTGAGCACTACTGCCGAAGCCAATATACCGAATAGAGAAAAAATAGGGAGCTTAACCACCTGAACATTAAATTTTTAGCTACGTTTACACCTGAAATTGCATTTCCTGCTATGACTACTTTCAACAACGCTGAACTCAGCCCCCTCGCCAGCCTCGATCAGTGGGAAGACGACTTGCTTATCCGCTACCCGGAAACAAACACGAAAGCTAAAGAAGACTACAGAAATTATGACGACCCGGCGCGCGACACCGTTCGGGAGTTTTATCGGCTCAATCACACGTATCAGACGTATGACTTCGTGCGGGAGAAAGAAGGCGAATTTTTAGCGTTCAACAAAAAAGAACTGCCTGTTTGGGGTGCGATGGAGTTTCTGAATACGCTCGTCGACGACTCGGATCCAGACACGGATCTCGACCAACTTCAGCACCTACTTCAAACCGCTGAGGCCATCCGGGCCGACGGGCACCCCGATTGGTTTGTACTGACAGGATTTTTGCACGACATGGGTAAAGTCCTATGCCTGTTTGGGGAACCGCAGTGGGCCGTTGTGGGTGATACGTTCCCGGTTGGTTGCCAGCACTCGGACAAGATTGTGTATCCTGAATATTTTGCGAATAACCCCGACAGCCAGGACGAGCGGTATAACACGAAATATGGCGTATATGAACCGAATTGTGGTTTACGTAATGTGCATATGTCATGGGGCCACGATGAGTACCTGTACCAGTTGATGAAGGATTATTTACCCGAGCCAGCCTTGTACATGATGCGGTATCACTCCTTCTACGCGCAGCACCGCGAGGAGGCTTATAACCACCTGATGGATAAACACGATCACGAAATGTTCAAGTGGGTGCGGGCATTCAACCCGTATGATTTATATTCTAAAAGCCCCAAACCACCAGTAGTGAGCGAGTTGAAGCCGTACTATGAGGATTTGATTGCAAAGTATCTGCCCGCAACAGTTCGGCTATAAGCATTTGGTTAGTCCAGAGTTGAGTGATTAAATAAAACCACTCAACTCTGGACTAATCCTCTTTTTTGGTCACTCAGAAATTATCCAGCCGTCAGCTTCGTGGCGCAGAATGCCATCCTATTGCGCTTTTTTTGCCCCTATATTTCAGGCGCTCCCCGGTGCTTTAGTCCATCTTCACAGAAAACAGGTATAGCGTCGTTGTTTTATAGGTCTGACCGGGACGTAGCACCGTTGAGGGAAATGTTGGGTGGTTAGGAGAATCGGGATAGTGTTCTGTCTCCAGGCAAAATGCGTAGCGTTTATTATATCCCATGCCCTCCCGGCCAATTACCGAACCTTTGAGGAAGTTGCCCGTATAAAACTGCACAGCGGGTTCGGTCGTCTGCACTTTCATTACGCGCCCGCTACTGGGTTCAAATACCGTCGCGACAGATTTCAAACTGGGACTACTATCGCGGAATACCCAGCAATGATCATAACCAAGGCCGTACTTGATCTGTTGGTCGGTTGGATCGTTAATGTGATCGCCAACGCGCGTTGGTTTGGTAAAATCGAAGGGCGTTCCAGCTACGGTGTTTAGTTTGCCGGTGGGAATCAGCGTTTCGTCTACTGCTACGTAGTGGTCAGCCTCAATCGTTACAATATGATCCAGAACATCTCGTTTGGCTCCACCTGTCAGGTTGAAATACGTGTGGTTTGTCAGATTCACCACGGTTGGCTGGTCGGTTGTTGCCTGATAGTCGATCCTAATTGCGTTGTTTTTCTGGAGTGTATACATCACCTCAACTGATAGATTACCGGGGTATCCTTCTTCACTATCCTTAGAGACGTACGTGAGTTTAAGCGCAGGTTCCTCTCCTTCAATGGGGCTGGCCATCCAAAGCACTTTGTCAAAGCCGACGGTACCACCGTGCAGGTGATTGCCCATATTGTTGGTCGCCAGCGCATAGGTCTTGCCATCCAGCGTAAATTTCCCTTTGGCAATCCGGTTGCCATACCGACCCACCAGTGCCCCGAAGAACGGATTTTCTTTTACATAAGAAACCAGAGAATCCATCCCCAACGTAACATCTTCAAACGTACCGGCTTTATCAGGCGCAGTGAGTGACACTATAATTCCACCGTAGTTAGTGATGCGGGCACTCATACCAGCCGCGTTACGTAGCGTATAAATATCGGCTGTTCGGCCATCGGGCAATTGACCAAAAGTTGATTGCTCAATACCCAGTTTTGGGTTGTCACAGGTGGTAGTATAAGTTGTCATGGACAGGTCGGGTGTCAGCTAAGCTGAGGTGAGGGGAATAAGCACCAACAGGATTTGCTGAAAATTTAGTCGATAAAATCTTCAGCATCCCTGCCCATAGTAGGCATTCGTGCCGTGTTTACGTTCGTAGTGCTTCATACGTAGCGTGTCTTTGATACGGTGTGTATCCGGATTGATCTGTAGCGTCAGGTAGGCCATTCGTGCGAGTTCTTCCAGCACGGCTGAGTTATAAACAGCTTTTTCGGCAGTTTTGCCCCATGTGAAGGGTCCGTGATTTTGCAGCAGCACCATCTCCATTTCCCCATAGGTTAGCCCTTTCTCCCCAAAACAGTTAAAAATCTGATGCCCCGTTTCGTGCTCGTAATCGCCCTGAATCATCTCGTCGGTCAGGGCGGGAGCGCAGGGAATATCCTGATGGGTGTGGTCGGCGTGCGTCGTACCGAAAATGGGAATATCCAAACCGGCCTGCGCCCAGGCTACTGCGTAGGTGCTATGCGTATGAACGATGCCACCAATGCCGGGCCAGGTTTTGTATAACAGGGCGTGGGTTTTCGTATCAGAAGAAGGCCGCAGGCTACCAGCCACCACCTTTGCATCATAATCTACGATTATAATGTCCCGGGCCTGTAGCTGCTCGTAGGGAACGCCACTCGGCTTAATGGCAAACACACCCCGGTCACGATCAACCGCACTGACGTTGCCGAAGGTAAACAAGACCAACCCAAGTTTGGGCAACTGCATATTGGCCTCGTAACATTCTTCCTGTAGGGTCTGGTACATGAATTAATACTGAAAGACAATGGGTGAAAACAGACGTGAGAATCAGAGCGAATACGATTGTCGCTCTTCCTCTCTGATAACCCTTACCGATAGGCCGCTTCGCTCCAGCGTAGCTCGTTTTTCAACTGCCGCAGATTCGTAGTACGATCAATAATGACTAATTCAACGCCAAATATATCGGCCAGGTCTTCAATGTGCCCGGTGGTCAGGTTCTGGCTGTAGGCCGTGTGGTGCGCTCCCCCGGCCAGAATCCAGGCCGCACAGCCCGTCTGCATATCAGGCATGGGCTTCCACAGGACGCGGGCGACGGGCAATTTTGGCAGGGCTTCGGTTATGGTCACGGCTTCGACTTCATTCACCAGCAGCCTGAACCGGTTCCCCATATCCACCAGCGATACGTTAATGGCTGGCCCGGCCGGTGCGTCGAACACCAGCCGAACGGGGTCAGCTTTGCCCCCAATGCCCAGCGGATGAATTTCGCAGGTCGGTTTTCTGGCTGCGATACTCGGGCAAATTTCGAGCATGTGCGACCCTAACACTAGTGAGTTCAATGGGTCAAAATGGTACGTATAATCTTCCATAAATGAGTTGCCACCGGGCAGGCCAGCCGCCATCACTTTCAGCGTCCGAACCAGAGCGGCTGTTTTCCAGTCGCCCTCACCGGCAAAACCATAGCCATCGGCCATCAGCCGCTGCGAGGCAATACCGGGTAATTGTGCCATGCCATGCAGATCCTCAAACGTATCGCTGAAGGCCCCGAAACCCCCCTCTTCTAAAAAGGCCCGCATACCCAATTCAATCCGGGCTGCGTCGCGCAGAGACGTATGTTGGGAGCCACCCCGCTGCAGCGAGTCCATGAGGGTGTAGAGGTCGGCGTATTCGGCCACCAGTCGGTCAACATCGGCATCCGTTATTTGATTAATGACCGCCACCAGATCGCCGATGCCGTGACTATTGACCGACATGCCAAAGGTCATTTCGGCCGCTACTTTATCGCCCTCCGTTACGGCCACCTGCCGCATATTGTCGCCGAAGCGGACCACTTTAAGGTTTTTTAGTTCGTGCGACGCGACTGCCACCCGTGCCCATGAAGCAATCTGCTCGATAACGTCGGCCTGCTGCCAGAAGCCCACTACAATTTTGCGGTTTAGTCGCATTCGGCTCATCATGAATCCAAACTCCCGGTCGCCATGTGCCGACTGGTTCAGGTTCATGAAATCCATGTCGATGTCGCTCCACGGGATGTCGCGGTTAAACTGGGTATGCAGGTGCAAAAGGGGCTTCTTCAGGATGGTCAGGCCCCGAATCCACATCTTGGCGGGCGAAAACGTGTGCATCCACGTTACAATACCCACGCAACTGGGCGCTACGTTGGCTGCCTGACAAATGGCATAAATTTCATCTGGTGTTTTAACAACAGGTTTGAACACCACCCGTACCGGCATTGGAGCGGCATTATCTAAATAGTCAGCAATAATCTGTGAGTGCGCATTGACTTGCCGGAGGGTTTCTTCACCATATAA
>JAQBNX010000325.1 GCA_028288385.1 Spirosoma sp. | reverse complement strand
TTAAGCAGGTGTACGGATACTTCTGCGCCAGCCGTCAGAAAAATTGGAAGTCCAACACGCAGCGAACGAATTTCACCCGGTCGGCCACCCAAAAATTCGGCGGGTACTAACTGCACGGGCAAGGCGTAATTATAGTCGGCATTAGTAAACAGCCGGGCCGAAGGCATCAGAGCCGCCTGGCTAACAACCCGCTGCTGCTCCTGCACCAGCCGGTTTTGCCGGGCATTAATCAGGTCGGGGTTGCTTCGCCGGGCCAATGACAGAGCTTCCTGCACGCTCGAAACGACCGTCTGCCCCCAAATGGCTGGCGAAAACAACAGCAGAAAAAGGCAGATAAACCAGTTCATGGGTAGTGCAAATGGGTACCCAAAGGAACGAGTTCTGGTGATTTAGGGAGTAACTTTTTTGACGAAACGGCAGAAATAATAGCGGAGACTTCTAATTTTAAACATGAAAAAGCCGGAGTCGTTACGCTCCGGCTTCTGTCTATTACACCCGTTGTTTATAAATCAGCAATGGTCTTATGCACCTCATCTTTGGCATGACCCGTCTTTTGCTGAATTTTGCCATACATCTCATCGGCCTGACCTTCTTCGTAGTTTAGGTCGTCGTCGGTGAGGTCACCGTAAGCCTGTTTGATTTTGCCTTTTAGCTCATTCCACCAGCCGCTTGCCGTTGTATCGTTCATGGTCGTAGTGTTTAGTGTTAATGGATGTTTGCAACCCTAGTGGCTGCCTGAATATAACTATGCGGGGACGTAATTGTTTTCCACGGCGTGTCGGGCAATTTTCTCTGAATCGATGGTGAGGTTGTAAATAATGCCGGTTAAGGGGGTTGTGAATCCCAAAAAGTATAATCCCTGCAAATCTGGTTCATCAAACCACAGGCTTTTGGGATAGCCACGATCGTTCAGAATACGCGCCGATAGGTCATTGCCCAGCAGGGGAGCGAGACCCGGTCGGTAGCCCGTTGCCAGAATGATGGCGTCGAAGGGTAACTCGCGTGGTTGGCCATTGACATCAGCTTTGAACGTAACGGTTTTAGTATTGACCCGTTCAATGCCCGGCAGCACGGTGATGTTGCCCGCCTTAATCTGGTCGAGTGTACCGACGTCGATAACCGGAATCTTACCCCGTCTTGTATCGTACGAAGCCGGGTGCTTTGGCTTACCCAATCCATACTGGGATAAATCACCAATGGTCAGCTTCTGCGACAGGCCCGCAGCCAGGTCATAAAGCCAGTTTGGTAAGTTGCTAAGGAGAATGGCCGATGGCTGGGCTGGTCTGCCAAACGTATCGCGCTTAACAATGTTAACCGGCCCCCGCACCGAAATAAAAGGGGTTGCGCCATGCTCCAGCAGATCGAGCGCAATCTCGGCTCCCGTGTTGCCCATTCCCACAACCAGCACCTTTTCGCCCCGGAAGGGGGCACCATTTCGGTATTCACGGCTGTGCCAGATAATGCCGCGGTAGTTATGCTGGCCGGGTAGTTCGGGTATGTTTGGAAAGCGATTGTAGCCCGTTGAGACGATAACCTGCTCGGCATCAAACAAGTCTGTTTCAGTATGTACGCGCCATCGTCCCGTGGCTCCTCTCTCTATACCGATTACCGTCTGGTTAAACTTGGGTCTAATATCGAAATGAGCAGCGTACTGCTCCAAGTATTCAACCACTTGCAACCGGGATACATACGTTGGGTAATTGGCTGGGTAGGGCAGGTGCGGAAGGGCGGAGTATTGTTTCACCGTGTGTAGATGAAGCCGGTCGTAATGGTTGCGCCAGGCAAAACCAATGAATTCGCTGGCTTCCAGCACAGTAAACGGTACCTTTCGGTGGGCCAGTTGTCCGGCTATTGCCAGTCCTGCCGGTCCGGCACCAATGATTATCGTTGATGGGGCTTGAGATGGCATAATTGTACCGTTAGCGGGTAAACCAGGGGCAATTTCTCATAACGATACAAGTTTCAGGCTCCTTGAAGAAATCGGTTATTTTATGCGCGTCCAGGTCTGTGTTTTACCTAATAGCGAAATCCCGACGTATCCACGAACCTCCAGCGTATTGGGGTTGACTAACGTCATTTTGCAGTTATACTCTTTGCCATCCTCAGGGTTGTAAATTTTGCCATCACTCCAGACATTGCCCTCATCATACTTAAAGTTATACATGAGCACCATATTGAGCAGGGGTCGTGCCCGCTTAGCGGCATCGGTGTTTCTAAAGTCAGTTTTGGGTTTGCCCGTTGCCGGGTCGTTCGGCTCCGTCAGGTAAACAAGTTTGCCAAAATAAGTGCCTCCCTGTTTATAGATCTGAATGTGTCCTTTTTTGGTGCCATTCAGCCAGGTGCCAACAACAGCATCGGAATTGTCTTTGGGCGCAAACGAAACCAGGGCAACAAACAAAAGGAGCAGGGGCAACAGCAAGCGCGTGAATTTCATGAAATCGGCTGATTTAGGTAAAACGATTATTTTGTTGTCTATAACGCAAATATCTGAACTGTCTATACGCAGATGTAATCATTAAGGTGGATTTTTGCCAAACCAGCAACAGCATCGGCTCCTTATAAGAGATACCCTGCCACAAAAGCATCCAAAGATTATGTTTAAACGTGACCCGAATCGCAGCTACCCCACCGAAACCGAATCCCGGACCATTATCCGCTTTCAGGACTGCGACCCGCTACAGCACCTCAACAATGCCAAATACTTCGACTATTACTTTAATGCCCGCGAAGATCAGGTAGCAAAGTTATACGATTTTAATCCCGGCCAGTTGTTTCGCGAACTCGGAACCAGCTGGGTAGTGTACCAGCACCAGATTGCCTACGTGCGCCCCGCCCAGGTGAGTGAATGGGTACGCATTATGTCCCGGCTGATTTATGTCAATGAGGACACCACCGTCACCGAATACTTCATGACCGACGATGCCAAAACGCACCTCAAGAACGTACTGTGGGTCACCTCAAAGTACATAAGCGTAACCAGCGGCAAACGAATCCCGCACGACGATATCGTAATGGGCTATTTGCAGGCCACCCTGGTCCCTAATATTGATTTTCTCAATCTTAACTTCAATGACCGTATCAGAGATATCAAACAGCAGGTTACGTCACTGATTGTAAACCGGTGACATTTTAAGCTTTTTGAGGGAAAATGATATTGCAAACCTCACAATATCATTTGGTTAGCAATAGGCTTTTTGCCATCCTAAATTGCCCCGACTTCGATTATTTCGTAATTTGCGGGGAAAATCAGGCCCCAAAATTACAATGTCAACACATCAACGAATCAAACTAACGGGCGTATGGCTGGTTGCCGTGGCTTTTTCGACTGTTGGACAACCGTCCTTACCTCAATCACCCAAAATGAGCAGGAATCCTTTCTTAGCCGCCTACACCACTCCCCACCAGACGGCACCGTTTGACAAAGTAAAAAATAACGACTACATGCCTGCGCTGACCGAAGGGCTTGCCCAAGGACGCAAAGAAGTAGCTGCTATTGTTGATAACCCCGCTAAACCCACGTTTGAGAACACCATTGTTGCCCTCGAACGGTCTGGCGATCTGCTCAGCAAAGTAACGTCGGTGCTGTTTAATCTCAATAGCGCCGAAACCACGCCCGAACTGCAGAAAATTGTAAAGGAAGCGTCACCCTTGCTGAGTGAATATGGAAACGACATTACGCTCAATGAGAAACTTTTTGCCCGCATTAAGTCGGTCTATGAGGGACGTAACAGCCTGAAACTCGATGCCGAGCAGGCCATGTTGCTCGAAAAAGCATACAAGCGTTTTGCCCGCAACGGGGCCAATCTGGATGCAAGCGGTAAAGAGCGGCTGCGGGCCATCGACAAGGAGCTATCGCAGTTGTCGCTCCAGTTTGGCGAGAACGTGCTGAACGAAACCAATGAGTTTATGATGCAGGTTACCGACGAGAAAGACCTCGCCGGTTTGCCCGACTACGTGCGCGAAGCCGCCAAAGCAACGGCGAAGCAAAAAGGTAAAGAAGGTTACGTTTTCACCTTACAGGCTCCCAGCTACGGCCCCTTTATGCAGCATGCCGATAATCGGGCATTGCGGCAGAAACTCTTTATGGCCTTTAACGGTCGTGGATTCCACAGCGACAAAAACGATAACTCGGCCATTATCGACAAGATTGTGAACCTGCGCTATGAGCGGGCAACGCTATTGGGCTATAAAAC
>JAQBNX010000177.1 GCA_028288385.1 Spirosoma sp. | reverse complement strand
ATTTTTTAGCCCGATCTGCGCCCGGCTACCCCCAGACATGAACAAAGCAGACTTTGTCGTACTGTATATGGGGCGGCTACCGGCGTGCATCACCTCGACATATTCCATCGTGTTGGCGTTGCTGCCGGAGTAGAGCGCAATACCCATCCAGAATCCCTTGGTTTTCTCTAAGCCAATGAACCTGATTTTTTTGGCCGCTTCCCCTTTCGCGATCAAGAGTCCACCGTTGTCATTAACGTTCATCCTGACGTCGCGCTCGAAAGCAACCACTACGCCGGGGTTGATGGTCAGTTCGTTGTTTACGTCGATAGACTTTGTCACGATGTAGTCGGGCAGTTCTGGGTTTGCCACCCGATCGATCAGGGTTGTTTTGGCCGTAATGTTGGCGGTAATGGCCAATGGTTCTGTCACGGTGGGTGTCGGGGGATTAATGGGGTCTACGTTATCTTTCTTGCAACCGGTCAGGAAAAACAGGCTGGCGATTGTGAATAGAAACAGCCACTTAGCGGCTACTGTTGACATAGACGGTTGAACGCGAAGGTTCAGGGTGAGAGACGTTGCTGGTTTCATAAAAAATAGGTTGATGCGGTTTTTGCTCCGCTGGTTGGAGATATGTTGTTTACCTGATTCAAAAGTACCGGAACGGGTAGGGAAACTCAGGGGTGAACCTGATGAAACAGCAAAAGCCCGCCATGAATCGTATCCGGGCGGGCTTTCTGAATCGCTGCTGGTCTTTCAATAACGATTATATATACAATGTTGAATGCCGTTAAAAATCAACTCGATAGAGTGTTTCCAGTTGACGTTCGTTGAGCCTGGCCGGTAAATGTTTGAATAAGCCGTTGCGCAGGCTGATCAGCAGGGGGTTAGTTATCTGAGCCAACTGCCCAATGCGCCACGAGGTGTTGGTAATGTAGTGTGTTTTGGTCAGGCGCCGACGCTCAAATGCCCGGAACGCATATTCCGGCATTACGTCTTTCGCCAGTTCGTCGGCCAGCACCACCGCGTCTTCAATGGCCTGACAGGCTCCCTGTCCCATGTTGGGCGTAGTGGCGTGCGCAGCATCGCCGAGCAGCAATATCCCCCCGAAGGCGTAGCGCGGCAGCGGCTTCAGGTCGACAATATCGTTCCAGAGCAGATGCTCATCCGGTGTCTGGGCCAGTAGGTTGGGGATGGGCGCATGGTAGTCCCTGAATCGGCTGGCCAGGTCGCGGCCTGTTAACCGGCGCATCTGCTCATCCCGACCCGGCGCGTTCACACAGGCAAACCAGTACACCCGCTCGTTGGTTAATGGCACGATGCCCACCCGACCGCTGCTTCCCCACGTTTCAGTGGCCTCGTGCAGGGTGTTGCCTGGTTGATGCACTACCCCCCGCCAGCACGTATACCCTGAATAACGCGGCACAGAGCCAGGCACTAGTTGCTGGCGGCAGAGCGAATGAACGCCATCGGCTACCAGCAGGTAGTCGGTCCGGTGACTAGTGCCATCCTCGAAGACAACCCGTATGCTATCGGGCTGCTCGTCTATCTGTACGACCCGCCGGCCTGTGTGCAGAACCGAAGGCGACAAATGGGAGAGCAGCACACGATGCAGGTCGGCGCGGTGGATGGCAAAGTTATTTATACCATACCGGTGGCTAATGGCCCGGCTATCGGTACGCGTCACTACGTCCCCGCGTTCGTCCAGGATCGAAAAAGCGTCGAGTTGCCGACCGGCCTGTATAATCTCGTCGGCGATGCCGAGCCGCTGAAACGCCTGAACGGCGTTGGCAGCCAGCCCCAGCCCCGCTCCCAGTGGATGCATGACCGGGGCCGTTTCAAAAACGGTGGCGTCGATCCCGATTCCATGGAGCGCAATGGCCGTGGTCAATCCGGCAATGCCACCGCCAATGATGGTGAATGTGGGGTTATGGTTCGTACTTTTCATGTGTCAATTCTTGGCTTTTGTATCGTCCCAGGCTGGTTGAAGCTCGTGCTTCCAGTTAGGAGCATCACTGATGTCGAAGTGCAGATTGGACGACCCAACGCCCGTTTCGTGAATGGCCGATTTACCGCCTTTCAGGGTGTTGCCACTGAACGGCAACGGGAAACGTTCTTCGTGAAACTCGCCTGGAAAATGAACCGTGTAAGTTAATTGTTCCGTACGGGGTCACCGTTGCCATCCGCCGATCGGAGACTGCCACCGAAGGGGCCAATCTGTTTGGTTACTGGATTGCCCAGCGACGTACCGTCGGGTTGTTCGGTTCCCGATGAAGAGCCATCCGACAAGTTGAGATCAACCACGTCGAGGTCATGTTTGCAGGAAGCAATGCCCAGCGTGAGGGGCCGTAAGAAAGAGTTAGAGGAAGGACTCCATGAGCTATGCAGTCTATACGCTGTAATCGGCCAGCGTGGCAGATGGTTGTTGACTACTTACTACGTGTAGCAAGGGTTCCGGTGCGCCCTCAAAGTGTTTATACTTGCCCAGCAATCGTCCAATCTGATAGGTGATGGGAATAATGACTTTTTTGACAAACCACGGAATCTCTACCATGTCGTATTCAGTCGCGTACCGGGTCAGCAGATAGGCCCCGTCGAACACCTCCGGCTGGGCCTTACCCGATTTATTTTGGGCCGCGAAGATGGCCGACAGGTAAAATACCACCGTATTGGCCGGCTTGATCCACCCCGTACACTTCAATGTTTCGGTGCCAGCATTCCAGAAACGGTGGGCAACTCCGCGTTTGAACAGAACTGTTTCGCCTGCACCGGCAAATTGCTCGGCCTGTCCGGCAAGCTGATAACCGACTGTTCCCTGAACGACCGTCAGGCATTCGTCCTGTTGCCAATGTACATGCATGGGCGGGCCAATGCCTGGTGTCACCGAATTTTCTACGACCAGCCGGTCGCCGTCTGGCTCCTGAACTACTTTCTGAAAAGTCAGCTTCTCTCCGAGGCCGTTTTCAATGGTGTGGGGGTATGTAAATTCCATTCTATTGATTGTGTTTGGGTTTAATTGACTGGGTTAAAGGTCATTCGCCACCCGTCCGGCATCAACACCCAATCAGATGAAACGGAAAAAGCCCGCCATGAATCGTATCATGGCGGGCTTTGGGCTTGTCAGGTTTAGTGACCAACGTAGCACAGCGCTACGCCGGTCAGTTCAGGTATTTCTTATACGTTGGGCGGTAGCCAACTACATAGGCCAATGGCGATAGCAACCCGAACACCAGTTGCTGAACTAGTAGGGAAGGGCTGGTTAGCCGGAACACCCTTGAAAAGTGCTGCATCAGTAAAGCCGACTGCAACAGGGCCGGGCGGCCATCCGGGCCTGTCTTGCCCTCGTTGGCCAGTCCGTAAGCGGTCTCTAAAAAAAACTCGGTATCTAAGGCGGGGCTTACCTGCCAATTCACGACTGTTTCTTCGTCCGACGCATTCCACATCGAATGAACTGTGTTTCGGGGAATATGTAGCCGGTCGCCTGGCCGGAAAGTCCTGGTTTGTCCATCAATCTGCACCGTCAGTTCTCCGGCAATTACCGTAAAATTCTCGTCCTGGATGGGATGGTAATGCGCGGCTGGTTTGGTACTACGTGCCCGGAAGGTTGATTCCATTTCGAGCAACTGGCCGTTGGTGTCGCGGCTGGTCTGGATAAACCGTAGTGCCTGCCCGGTTTTGGCGTTGCGAATAACTTTATTGGTATAAGCCATAATCTTGGGGATTCGTTGCCCTAAAAATGGTCTGTCGTCGGTAGTGGCTAAACAGTGAGTGCGATGAACCGGAAAAATGCACTGATAAAACAGCTTCGGAATTGGTTAGCAGTGGCCAGCCGCCGAGTATTGATGAGTACGTTGCTGCCTGTTCACCGGTATACAAGCTCCTGGGCTGCAATTGATTCTGCAGCACCCGGTGCAGGTCGGTGTGGTGAATTTACGTCAGCTTACACCTTCCTGACCCGAAAGACACCTCGGATGTTGACCTTACCCGCACCGGCTCCGGTTTGTGTCGCTTCTGTCCAGCCAGCGGGCGACAGGTTAAATTCGCCAAAAATCCAATCGCCATCATAGCTGATAATCCTGATGCCCCCACCGCTTAAATATACGTTGGGCGGGGAAGCGTAGCGGTTCTGATAAATCCGGCTGCCGGCTGTACAGCCGAACGATACGTCGGGGCTCATCGTCCAGCGGTGATAGCCCTCCGGCTTACCCATCCAGCCGATTGTTGCGGTTTCAGCGACGAGTTTGCCGCGTCCATCGGTTCCGTCAAAATTCACGCTGCCTTTCGCGTAAGTAAAGGGTAAGTGTGGCTCGGGCGAGTTGGTGGGCGTTGGTGGAGTAGTTACTTCTGAGCTGACCAGCGATTAACTCGTTCACGGCCGATTGCCAATAGCTGAGGCTAACGTAATTACGGGCGATTCGGTACCAGGAGCGAGCAACGGTAAACTGACCAAAAATGTATCGTCTGTGTGCTTAACAACAACCGGTGGCTGACCAAGAAGCTGGTACTTCATCATGATATTCTGCAACCCGATTCGGTTAGACTGAACAACTGACCTTTTTAACTGCACGCTGTTTTCGACATGCAGATAGCCTCCCTCCGTGTGCAACTTAATTAGCAGCGGGCAGTCGGCCGAGATAACGTTGTGCTTGATCGCGTTCTCAAAAAGAAGCTGGAGCGTCAGGGGCGGCAGCAAATACGACATGTATCGACTCTCCACGTTCATTTCCAGTAATATACCATCTCCATGCCGCGTTTTGAGCAGGTGAAAGTAAGCCTTGATAAACATTAACTCATCCGAAAGGGGGCAAAGATCACGGTTGTTTTGCTGGAGCAGATACCGATATACCGACGATAATTCATCCAGGAAAAGCTCTGCCTGCTCGGCATCGGTCGTTATGAGCGAGGAAAGTGAGTTGAGATTATTGAACAGAAAATGGGGGTTTATCTGCATCTTCAGCGACTCAAGCTGGCTTTGCAGGTTCTCTTTTTTTAACTCCACGGCTTCTGTGTACGTCACTTTCCAGCGCCGATACAGATATATGCCTTCAAAAACGGCCGCTACCTGAATAGTGCCCACAACCGCTACGAGCGTATTGAAAAAATAAGGCTTAAACAAAAAGTAGTCCTCCGAGGGCCACAAGCCTATACGGTGGTAAAAAAACGTTTGTGTGATTCGAACAAGGGTTGCAAAGAGGGTGAACCAGCTCAGTTGAAACACCACCCGATGAATGGTTTGTCCTAGTTCGGGATAACGTCGGCGAGACACAATGATGCCCTGGCGATTGCATTCCCAGACAACTACCGCCCCAATCACAAAAAAGACGGGAATTCGCCAGTCGTCCGGATAGGGTACGTTGGTATAGCCGTACATTGCCCACTGCCCACCTAAGGCTAGCAGGGGAACGCCGATGATGCGCATCCATTTATCGTTCAATTGCTGCATCAGCTTTCTTTTTATCGCATAGCGACTGCTAAATTACATTACTGACGCAGACACGCAAACGGTCAGTTTACAGCAAATACCTATAGCTGCCAGTTCAGTATCAGCTGTGCTTACTTTAACGGTTAACTGCCTACGGGCGTTTTTTAAAGGTGTCTTTCTAATACGTTAGTACGGTCTTAAGGTACGCCTAAGTGGGCCACAGCGTCATCATTACTGAGAGTCTATACCGGTTGTATGAGTTTGCATACGTCAGGCAGCACACCTACCAGTTTGATGAATTGAACTGATACCATGTAACTTACTAGATTTTTAGCGATGCATATCTATTGATTAGACTCCAGAGCAACAATTGGTTACCAAAGGCTGAAACGAACGAGCAAAGCATTCAGTTTGCCCCCAGCAAAGTTGTTCGTGGATGAGGAAACAGCAAAGGCGCATTCGGTTGAAACGGAATAAGTCCAGAATGAACCGTACTAAAGCGGACTTGAAAGCTACTGCATCGGTAAGTATATCTAATGCGTGCCTATTTGATGGCCATCTTACCTCTTGTTAGCCATGATAATTACATAGTAGCGACTGGTATCCGTCATATACAAATGTAGACACAACAAAAATCCCCGGTTTGAACACATACCGGGGATTCCATCCTTAACCTAACCTATGAGTCTTAGTGTACTATCGCTATTTCTTGCTGGCCTGCTTGGCCGCTACCGGCTGAGGGGCCATGGGAGCCTTTTGGGTGGCCACCACCCCACGGGGCTGGTAGATGGCCCCCGTGGCAAAGTCGACGGGTAGGCTGATCAGGGGAAACAACAGAATGTCGGCAATCAGGGCTCCCACCCGAACCGGTCGAGATGGCTCTCCCGCCACCGGACGCTGCTTCTGAGCAG
>JAQBNX010000318.1 GCA_028288385.1 Spirosoma sp. | reverse complement strand
TGCCAGAAGAGTACAATTTTTGCCGAAACGTAATGGATATGACTCAGTGGAAGCAATCCTGACCATCCTATTCCTGTTGCACGGATATTATCAACCCAACCTAACTATTGGAGTTTCTTCCGCATTTCATCGATGATGTTCCTGGCCTCAGCAATGCGCATCCGTAAACCATCGGCATATTTCCAGGCCTGTTGCTCAACGGCGGGGTTAGGTCGGCCTATTTCCCGTTCGATTTCCTGGAGGTATTGCTCACTCAAGTCTAGATAACGCCCAGCTGTTTCGGGGTTATGGAAGCCTCCGCCGTCAACCGTTACGTAAACTGGCGTAGTGTGAGCAGCCTGGCTGGGTCCGGCTGTACAGCGGGCTGCGATCCACCGGCCCCGATCTACCGATGGCAACGTCATCGTCAGCGACAGATGCTGAGCCGACTGTCCCGTTTGGCGAGCCATTACCCGCCCGATGACCTGCCCGTGGCTGACTAACTCCAGCGTATCGAGCGGTACCTGATCTGCGTGGCCATAAGCCTGAACGGTAATGGTCAGGTTAGCACCTTGCTTAATGTCTATTCGGTCGCCGGGTAGCGTGTTATTCACGCGCAGGTCGAGTATTGGGCCGCTGGAAACAAACGTATGCCCTGCCAGAATGGCCTTTCGCCAGTTGAGTAACGAAAGTGAATCCTGGCCTAAATAGACATAAAACCGGGCATTGCCAATGCGCGATGTTCGTTCGGGCGGGCCGTGGCCGTGGTCCTGACCGCACCAGGGAAAATCAGACCCGGCCGTAGCCGTAAGCGGGATGCCGAGGTCCAGCAAGTGATAATAATGTTCGGAGTGCAACGGATGGGCATCGACGCAGAACTGGAGCAGCTCAAACGCATCGACTTTTCCCCGCAGCCCATCGAGCGTCAGGCCCCGGTAGCCATGAAACGTCTGGGCTTGATGGGCGTAGCCGACCAGCCCGCTGAGCTGGTGAATTTTATCAAAGACGTCATCGAAATAATAATACCGGTCCCGACTCCGGACACGGTCGTTGGCTCCCAGCGCGAATGCGTGACCCAGCTCAGGCGTTCGTGGGTCTTCCTGACCGGCTGTGAGCAGGTACTTACCCTGTTGGTACGTGCCTTTCTGACCGTACGCATACTGCGGGTAGTATGTTTCCCAGAAATCGCCCATGCGCAGCAAAGCCCCAACGTGGACATCTTCAGCCTGCAGCCAGGTCATAATGAGCGGATTTTCGCGGGGCGACCGCCGGAGGTGAATGTGGCCATCGGTTGAGTACCAGCCCTTGGCAACCATATGAATCCAGCGCGTTAGTCGATAGGTCTTTTGTAAAGCTTTTCCTGCCGAAACAACGAGCGTATGCTGCTGGCGGAGGTACTCCGGGCCTTTAGACAGCGATAGCTGATACGTACCGGGCGGTAACGCCAAACGAAAACGCCCGGCTACATAAAACGAACTGTCGGGTTGAAAAGCGTAACCGTCCTCGTGATCCCACAGGCCATACATGACCGCGACCGCTTCTTCGGGCCACTTTGCTACGACGTGGCCATTCTGGGTGAGCCTGACGCGCGTAGGCGTAGGGCGATTGTTGGTGGCATCGAGGAGCCGGATATCGACCCGACTGGTAAACTGATTACGTATAGGTTGAGACAGGGCACATACCGAAAACGAACTGAGATAATAAAGAAGAAACCAGATCGTAAGTCGTCGGAGTCGGTACATAGGTCGTTAAACGCATATCGGATAACTTGGTAGAAAGGGATAATTTTCCGGCTTTAGAAAATTGAAATTTACCCTTGTCACTACGCCATTTAGCCGCTTTCAAAAGCAGACAAGTTGCCCTAAGCAGGTGTTCACGCTCAGTGAATAGGACCTGCTTTAGGGTAACTTGCTGGAAGTCTCTCTGACTTCGACTCTGGTTGAATCTGGTGACGAGGATAAAGATGCCCAGCAGCAACTCAAATCCTGATGCAGCCCCAGAAACCATCTAGTCCGAAGTTATACCGGTTTTGCAACCAAATTTTCAGCACCATCTAAATCGAGTCGATAAATCTCCATGATGTTTTCTAATAATTTTACAAAGTCAATATTTAGGTCGATTAATTTCCCCGATTTTACATCAAAAACCCATCCGTGAACAGTGAATTCCCGATCCCTATACGCTCTTTGTACTTCTGCCGTCTTGATAACATTTATGCATTGCTCTTGAACATTCAGTTCTACTAGCCTCTTGTAACGCTGTTCTTCATTGTCAATGCTATTTAATTCATCTTTGTGCATTCGGTAGACGTCACGAATGTTTCTCAACCATGGGTTTAGTATTCCCATATCTGCCGATTTCATAGCTGCCTGAACACCCCCACAGTAGTAATGCCCGCAAACTATTACGTGATTAACCTTGAGGTGTGTCACAGCATAGTCAATAACGGACATTACACTCAGATCAGTGTTGGAAACCATATTGGCAATATTTCTAAGCACAAATGCTTCACCGGGTTCTACCCCCATAAGTTCTTCGGCCGTTACACGGCTATCTGAACAACCTATATAGAGGATGTCTGGAGTTTGACCTTTAGAGAGGTTATTAAAGTAGTTTGGGTTTACACTTAGTTTCTCCTGAACCCAGTTTTGATTATTTCTAAAAATTTGTGTAATGTCCATTCTATCTCTTTTTAGTTAATATTCAGCTTAAAGATAACCCTAGTATAAACCAAGCTCTTTCTTTTTTAACCGGAAACAATCTGCCATGATATCTGCTTAGAAGGACTATCTGGCAGAACCGTTTATCCAGATTATGAAATTATACTGCTCGTCATACTACGCTTTACCTTTTTTTGGTTTTGAGTTGCAATTAATAAATCAGCCAAATATAGAATAGGAACGTAATACTTTGATTGACGAATTTGATCGTTTTTTGGCTTCTCGCCAAAATAAAGTGGAAACGTATGAATTCAGTTGCTCAAAAATCTATTTTAATAACCGCCTGTTAATCAACCGCACCGGAGAAGCGGCTATTCTGTGTATCGCTTAAAGTGGCACATCTTGGCGTGACTTGCCCGAACGTTCCAGATATGAACAATGAACCGACGGTCCGACGATCCACTCGACGATCATGCGCGCATCGTTGACAGTTGGCCGAGGCCA
>JAQBNX010000312.1 GCA_028288385.1 Spirosoma sp. | reverse complement strand
AGCTGATGGGGCGAATGATATCCGGTTCGGCGGCTGCCAGCGTAATTTTGAACCCTTTTGTTGGGGTCATCACTTTGGCCGCTTCAATACCCGACAGGCCTGCATGAAGCACGGGATCCAGTGGCGGAAGGACAATAATGTCTTTTTGCTTTAGTTCGTTGGGGAAATTAGGTCGGCTGGGGTAAAAGCGGAAATCATCGAAATTGATGTGTGCCCACTTATCATTGGGTATGTAGGGGATCTGCGATATGCCGGTCTCGTTATCAATGATTCGGATAAATATTTCCTGATTCAAATACGGCTGCAAATCAACTACCACCGGTTGCAACGTAGCACGCCCTTGCCCGGTGCTGTGAAAAATAACCTTATTGGTCCCTGTCTGTACCAGTTCGACGCGCGTATCCTGCAGTGCACCACCCGATACCCGAAAAGCGGCAAACGGCTGCGTTACGGTAAAGGGTATGGATGTTAAGGTGCCCGTCAGTTTATAGTTAGTTGTGCCTCCGCTGCTTAAAAACTGCTTTCCTTCAAAGCCGATATGCATGTCTTTTTCATGCACTGGAGATGGGTCCTGGGCGAAAAGCGGGTTCGTAAAGGCATCCCCTGTTGCCGTCCAGTCTTTTAACGTACCCGTCTCAAAATTCAGGTTTACCGGTTGCCCGTTCTTCATCGGTACCTGCCCGGCAATCGTCGCGTCGGAGATAACCCCCTCGACTACCTCAAAAGAGCCAACCATACCGGCAGCGCGATGCCCCGGAACCGAACAGAAATACGTATCGCTTAGCCCTGCCTTAAACGTGACGCTGGTTTGGGCTCCTTTTTCTTGTAGTGTCTTACTTTTTATGCCAAGTTTTTCCAGGGCAATATCATGCGTCATGAGTTCCCCATTGGTAATCGTGATACGTACCCGTTCTCCTTTTTTTGCCCGTAAGGTGGGGTTGCGGGAGCCATCCTTCGCAAAATAACCCAGCATGGTTGCTTCCAGCGCATAATCGCGATCAATCCGGGTAGTATCCTCCATGGGCCTGGAAAATCGTGTCGTGCTGGATGTTTCAGGAATTGAGAAAATGAGGAGAAGCAACGGTATGAACAAACGGAACAGGTACATAGGAATAAATTATAAAATGTTTGTCAACACAAAGCACTCGGAAAGCCGGGGCACCCATACGCCGTTGCCGTGCTAATGAGCGTCAGAAAAGCACTTGTATTTGCTAGCGCATAAAAATGAGCAGGCTACTAATAGTCAGTGACTAGTTGGGTAATTTATGCTCACGTTTACTACGGGAAAAGATGGGTTAGTAAACCGTTTACTCTTACTGCTTCAAAAGTTTGCCTAAACCCACCAACGTTTTGGTAACGGATGCAGAACAGGCTAATCATTCGATGGGCTGGTGGATTTTACAACGTATGACGAGCTATCTGACCTATAAATCTCTTTTTTATCATTTGCCTGAAAAGAGCTACTCAATATAGCTACTGGCACCCGTTTTGATGCTAACAAAGCGGTTTTGGTCAACTTTACTCATTGAAAATTATCTTCTCAGTCGGGCAGGAACCGATTAGTAATAGCAATTAGGGCAATTCCTGCTTCTAATCGACATATATCCGAAGATACTCCACTGCTTCGAAGTGAGCCAGTACCCATTTTAATTAAGCTGAGCCAGCAGTTTTCGCAATGCATGCCGGCTTAGCATCCGATGGACTGAATTAATTTCTACTACTAGCTGGCAAATACCCTCGAAGTTGTGTTTGACAGCATTTGCCTTAACACACGATGCCATAAAGATTTTCTATCGGGCAGATTAACAGCATATCAAGTAAAATACCCACGATCCGTAATGTGCTCACGTTTTAGTAGCCTCTTATTCTCGCTTCTTCGTTCGCCCAGGTAATCAGAGCATCTGAATTCACCAGGACTGAGTGGATTGATAAAGCAATTCAACGGATTAAATAGGCGGTTGATTTAGGCATTCTGCTGGTTGATGCAGGGCGTACTGTTCGGTAACTCCATACCATTGTAGGTTTGCCACGGCTATCAGAATTACAGATGGCCCGGTTTATTCAGCACGTCCGCCTAGGCGGCTTACCTCTTTTTCAACCAATAAAGAAGCCAGTCATGAAAAATGTATTTACCTTCTCTCGCTTCGCTATCGTCTTGCTGACGGTAACCTGTTCAACTGCTCCGCTCCTGGCTCAGCAGCGCACTACACATCACCCCACTGCTGCTAAGCGAACAACCGTTGCGGCTAAACCCCGCGTTACAGCGGCAAAACCAACTGTAGCCGCAAAGCCAGCAAACGTCACTACCACATCTGCACCAGCTCAATCCAAAGAAAGCCTGCCTAAGGTGCAGCCTGTTGTAGCTTCGGCGCAACCCGTTGCCGTTCAGCCCAGCCAACCGGGCTTTCGAGAGACTACATCCAGGCCTGCCCGCCCTGCAAGACGTGCTTTTGCGGGATCGCGAAACAAGTACCTGAATGTTGGGGTTGGACTGGCGTCTTATTATGGTGGCGGTTTACCGCTGGGTGCTTCATTTGAAGTAGACATAAAAGATAATATCTCAGTGGGTGGTTCGGTAGACTATCTTCGTTACAGCTATGGTTACAACTTTATCTACTTCGGGGCTCGCGGATCGTATCACTTAGGCGAGTTACTAAATGTGCAAGATTCAAAATTTGATCCGTATGTGGGCGCTACGCTGGGCTTCCGCCATAGCGGATACGCTAATACATACGGATACGACTACGGAGCTTACAACAGCGGCCTGTTTCTTGGCGCTCACATTGGCAGCCGGTACTATTTTGGTGATAAAGTTGGTGGATTTGCTGAGGTTGGCTACGGTGTTTCTGCCCTGCGAATAGGGGTAACGGCCAAATTTTAACGGTAATCATTTACCTGATTACGCTCAGTAAACAACAGATATTATTATAAAGTAAGAATTTTCTACACCATTGATTGTTAACCGCCACCAATAAGCCCGGCTTATTGGTGGCGGGTGTTATTTGAATAGAAGGTGCTAAATTAACCTATCAACCATTCCCGACTTTTCTAACGGCCACTGCTAAGGGGGCTACTATTGCTCGTTGTTTCAAAAATGATGGCTATTGTGGCCTCTGGCCGGAACGGTAGCGAGAGATGAGCGTACTGGCCTTAACCCACTAAATCCAGGGCGCCAGGACTTCGCCCCAGCTTAGCAGCTGTGCCATACTCCCGCTATGTCGCTGATCGACATGCCCATAATGTCGGTGAAAAAGCAAGTATTCGCGTCCAGTTTGAGGTGAGCATCTCTACGTGGGCAATATCCAAATGGGTTCGTTTATGACGGATCCGTTACGCTAATTAATAGGGTAATAATCCCCGCTACGAGCGAGGGAATGGCAAAAGCTATAAAATTAGCGGCCATCGACCAGCCTGCGGCAATCAGCAGGCCACCTACGATGGGCCCTACTACGGCGCCAATTCGCCCGGCTCCAACAGCCCAGCCGACACCCGTTGCCCGAACGCGGGTAGGGTAGAGTTTGGCCGCCAGCGAGTACATGCCTACAAACCCACCCTGAATACCGAAGCCAATCAGTCCTAACAGCAGTAATACCCAGGTGGAGCCACTGACAAACCCAAACGCCACCATCAGCAGGGCTGTAACGATCAGAAATCCGCAAATGACCCGTTGCAGACCTAGTTGTGCCGACAGATACCCTTGGGTGACAATCCCAAAGAAGGCACCCAGATTAAATACTGTTCCAGCATAAATAGCCAGATGCTGGGCCAAACCCGCGTTAGCTGCCAATTTAGGTATCCACATGGTCAGAAAATAAAGCGTGGCAAACGACATGAACAGGGCTGCCCATAGGAGTAACGTTGCCTCCTTCCGGTTGTCCATAAACAGTTCCCTGACAGAAGCCTTTGCCACGGTGGTTTGCAGGGGCGGCAGTTTCGTCAACGGTTCGCGGCCCATCTTTTTGATAAGCTTATTAGCCTGTTCTAGTGCGCCTTTGGGCTGGAATTTTAAGAGAAAGTCGAGCGACTCGGCTAGGAAAAAGTAAATAATTGGTAACGTTAGCAGCGTAGCCCCACCCGCCATGCTAAACATCGCCTGCCAGCCGTAGTCAGGAATAATACGGGCGGCTGCCATACCTGACAAAACGGCCCCTATTGGATAGCCCGAAATGGCAAAGCTGACCCAGAAATCTTTGGTACGTGCCGGGGCATACTCGGCGGTCAGCGTGGCCGTACTCGCCAGCATACTACCAATTCCCAGCCCGCTGACAAACCGGGCCAGTACCAGCATCGGTAAGGATGGGACATACACAGTAGCCAGAACACACGTGCCCATCAACCCCGCCGACAGTAAAATTATTCGCCGACGGCCAATTCGGTCAGCCTGAGCGGCCAGAAAC
>JAQBNX010000310.1 GCA_028288385.1 Spirosoma sp. | reverse complement strand
GCATGGATCATTTTGATCAATCGCGTCGGCGTTTTTTTAGGAACACGGTTACGGGTACTTCCATACTGGTCATAACACCCGTCTCCATTTTAGAAACATCAACGGCATTAGTCGGCGACATCGGGATAGCCCCTGATCCCCGATTCGATAACCCTTTAGCCGTTTAGCTAGTTTTAGGACTATACGTCCCACTCAACGGCTCACCCATGTCATTCCAGGAACTCATGCTCACCTATGGTTACCCCATGCTGTTCATAGGCGTCATGGTGGAGAGTGAAGCCTTCCTGGTGGTGGCGGCTTACTTAGCCTACCGGGGCTACTTCTCCCTGCCCCTGGTCATAGGCGTTGCCGCTTTTTCTTCTTTTATAGTTACCCAGCTGTGTTTCTTCCTAGGCCAGCGCTATGGAGCCACGTGGGTGGCCACTCGTCCGCGCTGGCAGCCCCGTGTCGATCGGGTAGGGCGATTGGCCCGGCGCTATGGGGCGGGTTTAGTGCTGGGCTATAGGGCCTTCTATGGGCTGAGGGGTGTCATTCCGGCGATACTGGGCCTGACTACATATGGAGGTCTGCGGTTTATGGTGCTCAACGCCGTTGGCGCCCTGATGTGGGCGGTGGTAGTGGCCGGGGCGGGGAGTCGGCTGGGAAGAGTAGGCGAAGTGGCTTTTAGTTGGGTGGGTGCCCACGCATCAAGCCTGATCCTGGTGCTACTGGGTGTTGGAGTGGTCTGTGGCCTGTATGGACTTTACCGTCAGCCTAAGCGGACGAATCCCTTCTCTGAGTCTTCCTCTTGATAAGGCTCGTAAGGTGCAAGTAAAGAATAGTAGCGCAATCGGTGCGATGACTCGACCGGACCACGACGAAGCGGTCCGATGGGCAATACGTCTATCTAGCGATTGGACCGGTCCGCCAACGCGGGGCTGAAGCCGCCATAAATTTTCGAGTCATGCCTGCAGCCGCAAACGGTCAAAGTGCAGAACCGAGGATTTTTACATCCGAAGGAAATCGACGAGACGCCGGCTGAATGCACGCGTTGTAGGCGGCAAAATGAGGGCGCTTACGCTTGTAATTGTAGACCAACGAGTCGCCCCTTTTTTAGGTTTACCTTTCTTTACCAAGCAAACCGGCGTAACTGCCCGGGTATTTTCTACTTTGATACCTGCCATTAAAAAATGTTGCTCTTCCTGTATGCGCTCGGTACAGCTCACCTATTGACGCAATCCACCGATCGAGCAGATACCCTGCAGACTACGAAAGCCGAAAAAATCAGGTCATCTGCTCAACAGACTGAAGTGGTGAGTCTGTTGCTTTACAACCGAACCATCGTCGATATGCATGGGAACGTCCGCTTTGATCAAAACGTGGTGCCAACGTTCCGCCTTAACAGAACGTTGAAATTCAGGTCGGTTTTCGCCTGGGCGAACGCCCGCAGAACTTCAAGGCCTATTACCACTACAAAGTGGAACTCCAGACCCGTCAGTTCTGGAATGCTTTGCGGTTGCTGGCCCGTATGTCGACCAACGTGATCGAAAACTCCGTCCCCGACAGGAGCCTGCCCTTCACCCGCAGCAATTACCTCGGCGTGGCCGAAGGGTGGTACCCACTGTCGAGGAAGTTTCTCTTGGCGGGCTGGGCTACGTTTATTCGTTCCAGCAGGATAATAGCCTTGGCGGCTTGCCCGTAGCCAGCGGCTTGCTAAAAACCCATCTGATCTACAAAGTGGCCCTCCTTACATTACGAGTTCAGCGAACGGGGGTTCGTGGGCTTGGCTTTTGGTACCTACGATGTTTTCAACCCCTATAACCTCAACGACCCCTTCGCTCAGGCCGACTGCGAATCCAACCTCTCCGAACGAAGTACGCTCTACACGTACTGCCGGTATCAGGAAGTAGGCCACTTCACCGAACCGCTCAACAGTTTCCTCGGTCTTGGTGTGCGGCTACACTTTTTTAGGTCGATAAGAACCCGCTAATTAGGTGCTGGCCGATAACCAAACCGTTGGCTGACGCGGACAGAGTCGTGTGGAGTCGTTTGTAGTGTATTGTCTTTTTGAACCCAAGTAAACAGCCACCCTTATTGCTCTGGCTAGGCGTTGTGCTGTACCCTGCTATTAAGAATCAGTAGGAGTGAGGTGCGTTTAAAAAAGTGGATACCTGAGGTATAAAAACCGGACGTAGCGGCTCAGTCGTAACCTATACAAGGATCATGCTGGCCGCTAACCTTGTCTTGCCAACCCTACACCCTACCGCTAAACGGAATGGATCACTAATGAAATATCGGCGCTGGTTGCCCCTCTTCTACCACCGGTCGAACAATCATCCGGCGACCAACGAGCAAAATCAGGAGTGCCCCTGTAGCACCCACGGCCATTATACTTATCATGGGTAAGGCCGATTCGGTATTACATAAGCTAACCCCCACCGAAGCAAGCGACCCAATGCCCATCTGCAGGGCACCCATCAGAGCCGATGCAATGCCGGCATTATTAGCAAACGGAGCTAATGACAACGCCGATGTATTGGGGTTGGTGAAACCCAGGCAGCACAGAAAGGCAAATAAGAACCCAATCGTGCTAAAGAGTCCCAGCAGGCCCAGTAGTGCACTCACCAAGAAACAGAGACCAATGATCGACTGACTCAGCAAGGCCATCGGGATAATCTGTTCACTTCGAAAGTACCGCAAGGCGATACTATTTAGTTGGCTCGAGCCAATGAAGCCGACCGACAGTAAGGCGAATATCCAGCCATATGCCTGGCCACTGACTTTGTACATACCCATAAATACCTGCGCTGATCCAGCCACATAGGCAAACAAACCCGAGAACGTAACCGCACCGGCCAGCGCATAAGTATAAAACTGGGGCTCCCTAAGCACCAACCAGAACTTGGTAAGAATAGGTTTGGGCTTTAAAGAATACGACGCGTCAGGCTGATAACTTTCAGGCAGCCACAAAAAGCTAGCCAGCAGGATCAGCGTGCCCAACAGGGTTAAAATTAAAAATACCGCCTGCCAGCCAAAAGCCGCAATGACGTAACCACCCAGGGTGGGAGCAATCATGGGGGAAGCACCCAGCACCAACAAGAGCAGGGAGAAGACCTTGGCATTGTCCTCAATAGGAAACAAATCACGCACCATGGCAACAGCGGCAACTGCAGCGGCACAACTACCTATGGCCTGCACAAAGCGAAGGGCAATCAGTGTATCGACCGAGTGAGTGAAAAGGCAAGCCGCCGAAGCCAGTACGTAAAGCATGAGCCCCATGTAAAGGGGCTTTTTCCGGCCAAAGCGATCAAGCAACGGTCCATACAGTAATTGCCCGGCCGAAATACCAATAAAGTAGCTGGAAAGCGAAAGCGATACACGGGCCACCGACGTGTTGAGATCCTTGGCGATGGCTAGAAAACCGGGCAAATACATGTCGATGGAGAACGGGCCCAGGGCTGATAAGGAACCCAAAATTAGGATTAAAAAGACGTATCGTTTTTTGGTCATGGTTATGCAATGGGCAAAGAAGCAGTTGAGCGTATGTTGGCAGCTGCTGTATTCATATGATTTACAATAACAGAGTCTCTTTTAAAAGAAGGAGTGCCTTTTAATGGTTCCTGACAAGCCGTTATAACTATAAATGATGCTGCCCTACCTGTTGTTTTAAAGG
>JAQBNX010000303.1 GCA_028288385.1 Spirosoma sp. | reverse complement strand
GGCTGATGGTGGCGCGGGGCGACCTTGGCGTCGAGTTGCCTGTTGAGGAGGTACCGATGATTCAGAAGATGCTGGTAGAAAAGTGTAACCGGGCAGCCAAGCCGGTGATTGTGGCGACCCAGATGCTCGAAAGCATGATCGACGCGCCCCGCCCTACCCGCGCCGAAATCAACGACATTGCCAACTCCGTGATGGATGGTGCCGACGCCGTGATGCTCAGTGCTGAAACAGCGTCTGGCAAGTACCCGATCCTGGCCGTGGAAGCTATGGCCAACACAATCCGGCAGGTGGAAACCACCACCGACAAAATCTATTACCGCTACCATGCGCAGGTAAACGAGCACCTGTCCGAAAATGCCATCAACGACAACGTTGTGATGAGCGCTTGCCGACGGGCTCGTGACACGAAAGCCAAGGCGATCATTGGCATTACCAACTCAGGCTACACGGCCGTCCGGCTCTCGCACCACCGCCCCAAAGCCGATTTGTTTGTGTTCTCGAACGATGCCCAGCTCCGTAATACGCTGGGCTTGTACTGGGGTGTACAGGTGCTGCCCTACGTACCAAATCCGGAACTGACCGTCGACCAAACCGTTGATGGCATCAAACAGGTGCTGATTGGACAAGGCAAACTGGCCTCGGGCGACATCTTCATCAACACCCTCAGCATGCCGCTGACGCAGGCCCGCCGAACGAATACCGTAAAGCTAAGCACCGTCGATTAAACAATAATCTCAATTACCGACGGTATCTCGTGTTGGCTCCAAAGGTCAATCAGATGTGTTGACCACCAGCCACTTATAATCCAATAGCAACTAAAAAGCCGCGAAACCAAAGGTCATCGCGGCTTTTCTGTTCTCACTGAAAATGGAGATATCTTACAGTACCGGCTTTTCGCCAGGTTATACGGCTTCAGTTGGTTCTTCCGGTGTTTCAGTTGGAGACGCTTCAACCGACTCAGCTGACACTGGTTCCGTTACATCGTCAGCAGTCGTTTCAAAAACATCGGGGGCGTACTGACGCAGGATACCATACCATACAATTAGTTTCTTAATGTCTGTTGGCCGGACGCGGTCGCGGTCATAATCAGGCACAACGGACGCCATAAAATCGGCCAGCACCTCGTTCGATCCTTTTGGGTCAACGGTCAGGTTTTCGCCGTATTTTTCGTTGACAGCCAGCAAGACGTCGCCGAGTGGCTTGGACTGGTCTTCGCCATCGGTATAAATTGAAATATCATTCAACACCGACACACGGGCCGTTGGCCCCATCATGGTCTTAGCCTTTTTATCGTCTATGGATTCAACGATAACGCCATTGCGACTGGGTTTCAGAATCCGATACAGGCCACTATAGCCCGCAATATTGGCAATTTGTTTTAATGCTTCCATAGGTAATTAGTAAACTGATAACGCCTGTTTCGGCCGACGTATTGCCTGTTTGACGAGTGAATCGATTGAAGATAAAGTGTGAATGATAGTGTTTCGGTTGTCATTTACGCTTCGTTGTTGCGATTCGCTCTTTCACAAATCCCTCGTTCAGGGGTCGAATGAAGTCCAGGATTTCTTCGCGGCCCGCCGATGTAATGGCCGACGTAATGAACCAGGTTGGTACCTCCTCCCACGTTTCGAGCAGCGTTGCCCGGTACGTATCGAGCATTGCCTGGAGTTTGACAGTTCCCAGTTTTTCGGTTTTGGTGAATACAATAACAAACGGCAGACCCCGGTCGCCGAGGTTGGTCATGAAATCGAGGTCGAGTTTCTGCGGTTGAATGCGCGAATCGACCAGAACGAAAATACAGAGTAGATTTGGACGACTTGTCAGGTAGCCATTGATCAGGCCGGCAAATTTTTCGCGTTCGCTTTTACTCACCTGGGCGTAACCATAGCCGGGCAAATCGACCAGATACCACTCGTTGTCGATAAGGAAGTGATTAATGAGTTGCGTTTTGCCCGGCTTGCCTGATATTTTGGCCAGCGAGTGTCGTCCCGTTAGCATGTTAATGAGCGACGATTTACCGACATTTGATCGTCCAATAAAAGCGTATTCAGGCCGGTCGGGTGGCGGACACAGGGCTGGGTCGGAATTACTGACCTTAAATTCGGCTTGTTTAACGGGCATGGTGCTGATGAATAAAGCGAAAACAAAGGTCGGAAAGATTCAGGAGAATGGCGCATGATTTACCCATTGCGAATCGGCCCGGCATTGACTAACTTGCCTCGCTCGTCACCAAACAAACGAAAGCGACGTTCCATTACGTTATAACATCCAGAAACACGTAGACCACCGGTGCGCCGGTTTTTCCATGAAAAAAGCAATTTGGCTTCTGGCAATTCTGCTTGTCGGGCTTGGCACAGCAACAACTCAGTCCGTCTCAGCCGGCGGCACGAACCCCACCACCAAAGCGGATGACCGCGGTATCCAGTTCACCGATGCCGCCTGGAAAAGTATTCTGAAAAAAGCAAAGGCCGAAAACAAAATCATCTTCCTGGATGCCTATGCCAGTTGGTGCGGCCCCTGCAAAGTGCTTCAGAAAAAAGTTTTTACCCAGAAAGCGGTCGGTGATTTTTACAACGCACGGTTCATTAACGTAAAAATGGATATGGAAAAAGGCGAAGGCCCGGCCCTCTCTCAGGTATATCCGCTCGAAGCATATCCAACCATGCTGTACATCGACAGCGATGGTCGCGTGCTGAAAAAAATTATTGGCCTGCAAACACCCGAAGATCTGATTTCGATTGGCAAAAGCGTGAGACAACCCCAATCTCGCCTTCGGGCTTTATAAGGTTATTTTGAAACGGTCGTGAGGCTGACTGGCACTGGAATATCAGTAGCCGGTCAGCCTCACGACCGTTTTAGGCCGATGTAGACCCCGGTCAGCACAGTCAGCAGACCACCTGCAAGCCCCCATTGGTGCTCTGCTTCCCACTTGGTGGCACTAATAATTACTACGTTGATGAGCAACTGTATACCTGCATACATCGCTGACACGTCTAGATGTGACCAGTTCAGTTTATGAACCAGCCACTGAAACAGATGCTGCCGATGCGCCTGAAAAATGTTTTGCCGCTGATAGAGCCGGTGCAAAATCGTC
>JAQBNX010000299.1 GCA_028288385.1 Spirosoma sp. | reverse complement strand
TTCGATGGCCCCGGCGCGTTGTAGTAATTCGGGGTCTTTAAGGCCTGTGCGCAAGGCCACCTGCATGTGTTGCTGGGCTTTCGCTATGTTTCGTTGGTTGAAATAGACCCAGGCTAAGGCGTGATTGACATCGATGTTCTTGGGCCGTTTCCGGTACTCGATCAGGCCATGCGCCAGTGCTGAATCCAGCTGACCCGTTTTGGTATAGAGTTTGCACAACTCCAAATCAACCGAGTGTCCCGACCGGGCATCTTCGTCCAACATTTTGACTACGTCGGCATACTTACGCTGGGCTTTGTCTTTGTCGCCCTGCAAGGCATAAATATCAGCCATCTCTTCGTGAAACGAAAACTCGGGCATGATCCTGGCTGCCTTGTCCAGTTCGGACAGGGCCTTGTCATATTCTTTTCGGGCCTTGTAGATCTGGGCTTTGCCCCGGAGCGCAAAGGCGTAGCTCGGCCGAATGCTCAGAATACCGTCGTACTGCTGCTCGGCTTCCTTCAGTTGCCCGATCGTTTCATAGAGGTGGCCTAGCGTATTTTTGCTCCAGCACTGCGGCTCCGATCCGGGTAAGCCAGCCTGCACGGCCATTTTCATAGCCTCGATGGAACTGGGGTAGTTGCCGTAAATCTCGCGCAGGTACGAGGCCCGTGAATACGCTTCCAGCGATGGCTTCAATGCCTGCATCTTGTCTGACATAGCCACGGCTTCTTCATAATTTCCCAACTCTACATTGGCATCTACCAAAACGCCATATACATACGCGTTGCTGGGGTTAATCTGGCGGGCTTTTTGGGCCAGGTCACGGGCTTCGGCAAACTGGTGTTGCGACATTTTTACCGACGACTTAAACGTCGTAGCCTCAAAATTCTTTGGGTCGATGCTCAGCACGCCATCCAGAATTTTAAGAATAGCAGGGTAGTAGTAGGGGTGTTCGCCGGTGATGCGGGCCTCCGACAGATAGATCATGGCTACCTGCAGCCGGGGTTTCACTTCGCCTGGCTTCTGGTTTATTTTCTGGCTTAGTTCAGCCACTTTTTCTTTGGTTTTCTGCCACTCAACAGCTCCGGCCAGTTCGCCCCGGCGTTCAAAAAGCGGTGGGATATCCAATCCTGAATTTGTTGATTCAGTGACTGACTGGCTCGTGTTTCCGCCGTTTTTACAACTGACCTGCGTAAGCAGCAACAGTGCTATAAAGGCCGGAAAGCAACCCGCTATAATTCTTTTGGGAATAATGCTATATGTTTTCATCGAGAGGAATAATAGTTGGTGTTTAGGTGCGTACGAAGCTGAGTTTTTAAAGTAGCCCGGTCTGTCCGCTTGCTATGCCTTCAAAAACCCAGCTTCGTGAGTACCTAAAACCGGTTAGTTACGAATAATCTTAACCGTCTGTCGGTCGGTTGACGTGGTCACCTGCAGGAAGTAAACGCCCGGCTGCTGACCAAGGCGGAGGGTCCGGCGCTCGGTTGCGCTGGCTTCGCCAATGGTTTGCTGGTTGATCAGTCGGCCCTGGCTGTTGGTGATGTTTAACCGGATCGACTGCCCGGCTGCCCCACTCACTTCAACCGTTACGTCGTCGCCCACGGTGGGGTTACCAACGACACGAACCAGCATCGGCTCCGTCCGTTCGGCGCCAATTCGTGCCATCATGCCACAGGGCGTGCGGAAGTCGAAGTCGAACTTAACCTCTGACGTTGGATCGCCGACGTAGCGGGCTAACACCGTTAGGATTCGGCGGCTATTGGGGTCCTTGCGCAGCCCCTCTTCAATCTGACGGTTCACGCTCGTTCCATAAACCCCATTTACAACCCCGGAAGCGGAGAATTCGACCTGTCGGTTCGGATCACCACCCACGCGGCCAAACGTGATATTGCCCGTGTTGCAATCGTAACTAACCACCGTTGCCGCCAGTGGCTGAGTCGGTGTGGCCGATGCTTTTGGACCAACGTACTGGTTGCCCCGGAAGGCACGCCAGGGGTGCTGTTCATACGGGAAACTTGTCCGAAGGGTCGTGTCATTTTTGGTGACACCTGCGTTGAACGTAACGACCCGCAAGAGATTGGGCGAAACGGGTGCACTTGCCGTCGCATCGTCATAGAACAAGCCAATGGCGGCCAGCACCACACCACCCACGGCCTGTAATTCAATTGTCGTTACGTCATCCTCCAGCCGGCGCCCATTGGGAAAGCCGTCCATGTTAGGAATGAACTGCAGGTCAGTCGAGCCGTTGAACCGTCCATCGGTGATTCCCAGCACGGCGGCCTGCACCAGACCCAGCGAACTGAAGTCTTTGCTGTCGCGGGGTGTGGCCGGAACGGCCATGTTCAACCGCAGTAAGTCGCCCAGCGTAGGCAGGAAGTTGTTGATAAAAGGCTTGCCGGCTGCCAATGGGTTGCCAAAAGGTTTGCCGGTAGCTAGTTGATAGGGCGCTATGTTAGGCACTCCGGTGTAGAAGATAGGCAGCAGGTCGACGGCGCGGGGGCTCTTGTTATCCGGCAAGAGAATGCCGCCAAAAGCAGCTTCCGACAGGGCTGTGCCTTTCAGCGCATCGTTGCCTTTGAGACCAAACAGACCGGGTTTGCCATTACGGAAGTCGAATGCGCCCAACGACATTTTCTGGATGCGAAGGGGAGCCAGACCCGGCACGGCGCCACCAAACTGCGAATCGTCCATGTAGAGGGCCAGTTCGGGGTTGGTGAAATACTTGGCAAACTGCAAAT
>JAQBNX010000294.1 GCA_028288385.1 Spirosoma sp. | reverse complement strand
GCTATGTGCCGAAGGCGAGACTCGAACTCGCATGTCCGTGAAGACACACGCCCCTGAAACGTGCGTGTCTACCAATTTCACCACTTCGGCGTAGAAATTGCCCCTATTGGGATTGCAAAGATAGGCGTACCGTCTGCAATCGCGCAAGAACAAGTCGAAAAAAATTAGCCTTAGCGATCAAAGGTCAGACGCATACCAGCCCGGTCGGCCAGTAGGTTGCCATCCTGATAGACTAAGTCGCCCGAAACAATCGTATGTGTCACGGTAGCACCAAAGGTTTGTCCCTCCAGCGGAGACCAACCGCATTGATAGAGTAGGTTTTGTTTAGACACCGTTGTCGGCAAGTTCGTGTCTACCAGCACCAGATCGGCCCAATATCCTTCCCGAACGTAGCCGCGCCGGTCAATCTTAAAACAGTCGGCGGGCGCATGGCACATTTTACGCACCAGTGTTTCAAGAGAAAGTTTGCCCTGTTGCACGAATTGGAGCATCATTAGCAGCGGATGCTGCACCAGCGGCAATCCGGATGGAGCCTGCCAGTAGGCCGCACCGGCATTAATGGGGTGTTTTTCAGTCCAGGTATGGGGGGCATGGTCGGTAGCGATGATGTCTAAACGGTCGTCAAGTAGCGCAGCCAGCAACGCTTCTTTATGGGGGGCTTCTTTTATAGCTGGGTTGCATTTAATCTGATTTTCCAGACGTGCATAATCACGACTATCGAACCAAAGATGATGCACGCAAACTTCAGCCGTAATACGCTTGTCGGCCAATGGCAGGTCGTTACTAAAAAGTGCAAGTTCGTCGGCAGTAGAGATATGTAGGACGTGCAAACGGGTGTTATGTCGCCGGGCCAGTTCAACGGCCAGCGTTGATGATATAAGACAGGCAGCTTCGTTACGTATCAGGGGGTGCAGGTCAGCAGTGGCCTGGTCGCCATAAAGGGCGCGGTAGTGTTCGGTATTGGCCCGGATGGTGGCTTCGTCTTCGCAGTGTGTGGCAATGAGCATCGGACTTTCGCGGAATAGTTCGTTCAAAATATGCTCATCGTCAACCAGCATATTGCCGGTCGATGATCCCATGAAGACCTTAATACCACAAACGGAACGCGGATCAGTACGGAGTACCTCGGCAAGATTGTTATTCGAAGCACCCATGAAGAACGAGTAATTCGCCATCGACGACCGGGCCGCAATCTCGTATTTGTCGGCCAGCAGGGCCTGGGTCAGCGCGTTGGGAACGGTGTTAGGCATCTCCATGAACGTAGTGACGCCACCCGCTACGGCCGCCCGCGACTCAGACCGGATCGTAGCTTTATGGGTGAGGCCCGGCTCCCGAAAATGCACCTGATCGTCAATAACGCCCGGTAGCAGATACTGTCCTTTCGCGTCTATGAACCGATGGGCAAACTGGCCGGAGAAGTTGGGCGCAATCTGCTCAATGAATCCGTCGGCAATAATGACGTCGGTTTCGGAAATGTGGCCTTCGTTAACCAGGCGGGCGTTGACAATGAGAAGTTTGCTCATAAAAGCGAGGCTGCTTCTTTGGCGAAGTACGTTAAAATCACACTGGCCCCAGCACGCTTAATGGCCATTAACGACTCCATCATCGCTCGTTCACCATCCAGCCAACCCAATTGACCGGCTGCCTTAATCATAGCGTATTCTCCGCTAACGTTATAGGCAGCAATGGGCAAATTATACGTATCGTGCAGCAGTTTGACAATATCCAGATACGGCAACGCCGGCTTAACCATCAGAAAATCGGCGCCTTCGGCAAAGTCGAGTTGGGCTTCAATCAACGCTTCGCGGCTATTGGCGGGGTTCATCTGGTACGTTTTCTTATCGCCAAATTTCGGAGCCGAGTCGAGTGCGTCGCGGAAAGGGCCATAAAAGGCACTGGCATACTTAGCCGTGTAAGCCATGATGGCTACGTCGTGAAAGTTGCTTTCGTCCAACATCTGACGGATATGACCAATGCGGCCGTCCATCATGTCCGACGGCCCCACGATGTCGGCTCCGGCCTGGGCCTGGGCCACCGCCATCTTGCCCAGCACCTCCAGGGTTGGGTCGTTCAGGATTTTGCCGTTTTCAACAATGCCGTCGTGCCCGTCTGAACTGTACGGGTCCATCGCGATGTCGGTCATGACAACTACGTCCGGGAAGCGGTCTTTGATAGCCCGAACCGTTTGCAGATACAGCCCGTCTGGATTATGGCTTTCGGTGGCGTATTTGTCTTTTTTTGCTTCGGGCAGATTGGGGAACAAGGCGAATGTCATGACGCCGAGATCAACACATTCCCCTACTTCTTCCAGCAACAGATCCGTCGAAAACCGGTGGATGCCCGGCATTGACTTCACTTCGCTGCGAATGTTATGCCCTTCCATGACAAAGAGGGGAAGAATAAAATCATGAACGGACAGGCGTGTTTCCTGCACCATATCCCGGATAGCGGCCGACTGGCGGCTCCGGCGTGGGCGTCGAATTAAATTCATATAGTTGCAAAGGTAATGAGTTAGTCAACGGGTGGGTTCACTAACAGCCAACGGATTAAACGACGAGTTTGAATCCTTCGCCGTGTACGTTGACGAGTTGCACCGCTGGGTCAGGTTTAAGGTATTTACGTAGTTTGGTCACATAGACATCCATACTACGTGCGTTGAAATAAGAATCGTCACCCCAAACCATCTTCAAGGCAAATGTGCGGCTAACGGGCTGATTCAGGTTCTGGGACAGTAGTTTCAGCAACTCCGATTCCTTGCTGGTGAGCTTTTGCGGTTGTGCACCATTTCCGTCATAATTCAGCATCTGGTGCTGATAATCGAATGTTAATGAGCCAATCCGGTACGTAGTTGGTTCGGCGATTTCGGATGAGCGCTGATACCGCCGGAGAATGGCCTGAATACGCAGGAGCAATTCCTCCATGCTAAACGGCTTAGTGATGTAGTCATCGGCCCCGGCCCTGAATCCTTGAATAGCATCTTCCTGCATGGATTTAGCCGTCAGGAATATAATGGGTACGTCGCGTCCGGCCATGCGAACCTCTTTAGCCAGCGTGAAGCCATCCTTCTTGGGCATCATGACGTCGAAGATGCACAGGTCATACTGGCCAGCCATGAATTGCTGCATCCCCTGATTGCCGTCGGTAGCGCGGTCGGTAGCGTAACCCTTCATGGTTAGAAACTCCTGCACCAGTTGACCCAGATTAGGATCGTCTTCAACGAGTAGAATGGTAGTCATATGCGAAAGAATGAAAGAGTGAAAGAATGAATTGTGAGCAGACAACGCTCTTTTACTCTTTCACTCTTTCACTCATGGTATAAGGCAAAATTACTTCAAATGACGATCCTTTGTCCGGCTGGCTCTCGACCCGAATCTGACCATGGTGCTCATCAACCATTTTTCGGACGTAACTCAGCCCCAGACCGAAGCCCTTCACATCGTGCCGATTGCCGGTTGGTACGCGGTAAAATTTTTCAAATACGCGGCTGATCTGGTCTTTTGTCATGCCCAGTCCCTTGTCGGCAACAGTAATACTGATTCCTTCGGGCAAACTCCGCGTTTGAATGGTTATGTGAGGTTTACCGGGCGAATACTTTATGGCATTATCGAGCAGGTTGTAGAGAATATTGGTCAGGTGAACCTCATCGGCCTCAACAATCTCATGCTCGGCATCAAAATTCAGATCTACTTCGCCTTCGCGCTGCTCAATCTGCAAGCCAATGTTATTTAAGACCTTCTCGATGACATCGTGGATATTGACTAGTGACAATTGCAGGACAATCTCACCCCGGTCGAGCAGGGCCATTTGTAATACCTTTTCAACATGCGAACCAAGCCGACGATTTTCGTCGCGAATAATACCCATATACCGGTTTAAACGCTGGTCTGTTACACCAGGATGACCCACTAATCCGTCCGATTTGGACATGGCAGGAATAGGAACCGTATTGATTGGGTCGGACCGGAGTTGTTCCTGCGCCATTTCAACTGCTAGTGAGATAGTCGATATCGGCGTTTTGAATTCATGGGTCATGTTGTTGATAAAGTCGTTTTTAATATCGGCCAGCTTCTTCTGTTTCACGATCGTGCTGATGGCAATATAAAAACAGGCCAGTATTACCAACAGTAACACAGCAGACGCACCGAACGTGAAACCCAACCGGCTCAGGATAAACTGTTGCTGGGTTGGAAAATAGACATAAACGTAATTCCCCGTTTCCAGCAGGTTATTGGGGAACAGGGCAGCCTTGTAGCCATTGGCATCAAACTGCTTTGGTTCCGTACCCGATGAGGTAAACAAAAAGGTTGGCCTAAGGCGTGTCCGTACGCCGTAGGAAAATGGAATGTTGATGCCCCGTTCGGCCAGCGACTGCCGCAGCAACGTATCAAGCGCCAACTGGTTTACCCGATCTTCAATAGGCCGGTCAGACAGGAGCAATCCCTTTAAGACGTCCTTTATCATGTGCGACTGCTCCTGGGCGCGGTGCTGACTCAGGCTAACCGGACTGCTCAGTTCACCCCGGGTAGCTGATCCAGCCAACTCTCTGGGTAGTGCTTTTTGTCTTAGTTTGGCCCGTTGAACCTGAGGTCGGGATGCGTGGGCGGTGGAATCTTTACGGTGTGCCGTTTGTGCCACTTGGATGTTAATACGGCTGAGTTCATTGGTTAGCACATGTTCAATCCAGTTATCGAATTGTTCCTGCTGAAGCAGTTGGGTTTGCCAGTCGCCAACGGCCATTAGCTCTTCCTGCTGTCTAAAAAACTGTTCCACCACTCTTGCCTGATCGGCCGACAGCGGATGAACAGTTGGGTGCAGCACATCTGACTCAACGACCACAGTTCCCGGTGAAATCATCCCCGGTAATGCCGCAAGCCGATCGGTTGATGTAATCTTCGTTGGACCATTAGGCTGGCGTTTTTTTGCCAGAGGTTTGGCAGCAGCAATTGCACCAGATGTGATAGGATGAGTTGCCAACAGGACTGGTTTTGTTTCTTTACGGGCAATGGCCATGAGCCGGTTCTGCTGCTCCCTGGCCTTAATACGCTGCTTTGTCAGGTACACAATTTCCTGCCGTTCCAGCGTCCTGACAACCTCCTGGAGCGCATCGGTCACTTTATAGGCAAACTGCTCTTTCTGGAGCTGAAGTGCGCTGCCAATCCAGTAGAGTTGCAGCCCAACCAGCCCCAGCAGCCCTACTGCCATCAAGGCGACAATCCAGCGTATGCGTTGTTTTGACATTTTCTTTACTCACTCATGCAACCTACACTCATTTTTGTCATCTATTGAAAAACGAATCTGGCTGTTGGTAAAAGTACGAATCACCGTGGCCACTCACAGGTCCTTTAACAAACTTTAACAGAGGGCTAAGCTCACTATTTAATGACCTTTATTTTTACTTTGCAACCACTTCGTATCATGAAAAAAACAGATTTTTTCTCCTACCGGTTCGCGCCCGCCCTGTTGCTCCTGGTGGGCTTAAGTCATGTTGCAACGGCCCAGAAGGCCCGGTCTGCCTCGCCCAAATCGGCGGATAAAGAAGTGCATGTACGCATCATAGAACGTAATGGCAACGATGTGCGCGAAACGAATCGAACGTATCGAACAGACGGTATGACTGGACCGGAGCGCGATAAGCTGATTACGAAATTAGTGGATTCGCTCAAGGCAAACCCAAACCGTAAGGGAGCCGATGGCAGACGCCAGCTAACAATTATTGTGGATGACACGAATGGAGAGACGGTCGTTACGAGGGAGCAGCAGGTAAACCCTGGCAGGGACCGGGCACCAGGCGATGCCTTTGTTTGGCGTGACAGGCTGCCCCGTACCAATCATGACCAGTGGAACAACCAGAACTGGCAGTATGAATTTCGGCGCGGGGCCGACTCACTAGCCAATCAGATGAGCCGGTTTAGATTTCAGATGCCGAGGGATTGGGATCGGCAACTGGTTCGCCCGTTTGACGATTGGTCAAGAAATTTCAATAGCAAGCCCTCTACCATTCGCGGGCTGGATGCGTATCCCAACAACCCCGACCGCAATCAATTGAACGTTCGCTTTACCGCTCCTTCCAAAGGCGACGTCAGTATTATAGTAACTAACCCAAAAGGTAATCAAGTTACCCGGCGTGACCTGAAGGATTTCTCGGGTGAGTTTGTTGGGCAAATCGACCTGGGCAAAAAAGCGCAGGGTGCTTATTTTATTACGGTTACCCAAAATGAGGACGGTGCCGTAAAACGTGTCCTGGTTGACTGATTTTTTCAGGAGTGGCTTACTAATTTTAGCCACTCCTGAAAAATTTTAGTACTATGCTATACAAGATACCAAATTAAACCTATAACTTTGCGTTGTACTTTAAAAGAATGGTTATGAAGACCCTGCTGACAGTTGGAATATTGCTGGTCGGGCTCAGTGGACAAGCACTGAGCATGGGACATCCGCATAATGTGTTTGCTGCCCGGAAGCATATGCGGGCCAAATCAGCCACCTTAATCACTAAATCGCGAACATCTGTCTGTTCTCCCTGGCAGCCGATTGTCGGGATTGATAAAGCTACGTTCAGTAAACGGTTGCTGGCGGCTTTGTCTGAGTTACGGCCAACGCAGACCTATTAAAATTATTCATATACTTTTTCTCCTTTATTCAGCCACACCCCCCACAAGCGCGAATAAGCATGAACGCGTTGTGTGGGTTTCCCCTGCTGATCGACCACCGGATTGCCCTCATTAACCCACTCGAACAGGCTCCCATACAGGTTGTGAATATGCTCATAACCAGCGCCCAAGAGTTTCTCACCGACCCGCTCACTGCGGACCCCAACCGAGCAGTACACCACTACGTTCGCCTGCTTCGCAATCTTCTGCACCCGCTTTATGTCGAAGTCATCGTAGCCCACCCATTGCGCATTGGGTAAATGGCTCACATCATACTCCGCCTTCGACCGTGTATCCAGCAACACTACGTTCGGCATCTTTTTTAACTCGGTTACAGTTACCAGCGGTACTGTTTTTTTGTAGAGTGTTTCGAGCATGGCTCCATACATTGGGCTGCCCGTTTGTGCCAAACTGGTAGTTCCGGTTGTCAGCACTAAACTCATCAGTATCCAGAATATTCTCATAGTTTTCAAAACGCCTTCAAGGCACAAACGATTCAAATAATCGTTTAAATAGCATTCACTCATCACCAGCCAGAATTCTTCTATCCGTGTGTCAGGTTTTAAAATTAAACCGGACTTATTACTAACACAACAGGCTACTGATTCGCCCTGCACCTAACTAGCTATCATGCAATTAGTTAGAGAGTGAGCAAAATGCCAATAAAATTAATTGTTAGCATTTGTTCATGTTTTTCTAACTCAGTAAAACGATTTATTATATTATTTCGTTAAAAAGATTGATTATTCAAATCTGATTCACGGTTTACGGCCTGCTTTGGCTACTTTTATGGTTTAGCAAGAACCACTGATAGCTGACTGTAACTTTTTTACTTGTTGAGTACCTATGCGGAACAACATCATACGGCCGATTTGGCTTGTCGGCTTGCTGTCCGTCAGTTTGTTTACTGCCTCAGGTCTGACAAATCCGGGGCGTTCTCTATGGACCCGAACCCGGTCTGTTTTTCCTGAAACTCCTCATAAAGCAACCCACAATCGGGTTATTGCTCCACCTGTTGTTCATACCTACGCCAGACCTGTCGAGGTTTTTACCATGTCGGACAGTGGACAACACTGGGTAGACAGCGTATTTCAGTCAATGACGCCGGAGCAGAAGGTAGGACAGTTTTTTATGGTGGCTACGTTTTCCAACCGCCAGGAAAATCATTACCAATACATTGACCACCTCATTCAGAACAGCCACATTGGCGGACTGATTTTCTTTCAGGGTGGTCCAAATCGCCAGGCTGTTCTGACAAACCGGTACCAGGCACAAGCCAAAGTACCCCTGCTGATCGGTATCGACGGCGAATGGGGACTGGGGATGCGGTTAGATAGTACAATGGACTTCCCAAAGCAGATGTCACTTGGTGCCATTCGTGATAATGAACTGATCTACCGCATGGGTGCTGAAATAGGGCGGCAATGTCAGCGGTTAGGCATTCATATCAACTTTGCGCCTGTGTCGGACATTAACAGCAACCCGGCCAACCCAGTTATTGGCGCTCGTTCTTTTGGCGAATCGAAAGAGAACGTAGCCCTGAAAGCATCGGCCTATATGCGTGGTCTGCAGGGTACGCACGTCATTGCCACGGCCAAGCACTTTCCGGGCCACGGCAACACGAACGTTGATTCGCACCATTCGCTGCCAACGGTAAGCCGGTCATCGGAACAAATGCGGGATATTGACCTATACCCATTCCGCAAACTCATTGCCGATAGCCTGATGGGGGTTGTAACGGGTCATCTCCACGTGCCGGTCATGGACAATACACCTGCGCTGGCCGCTACGTTGTCGGAAAAAATTGTGACTGAGCTGCTTAAGCATGAACTGGGTTTTCGCGGCCTGGTCTTTACGGACGCCCTGAACATGGGCGGCATTAGCCGATCGCCCAAAACGATGGACGTGAACCTGAGGGCCCTGATGGCGGGCAACGACATTTTGCTGTATCCCGAAAATGTCCATGAAGCAGCCCAAAACATCCTGAACGCCGTTCAGCAGGGTGTCATCACACAGGCATTTATCGACGAGAAAGTTAAGAAGATCTTACAGGCCAAATATTGGGCGGGCCTTAGTACCTATAAGCCTATTAATCTGGCAGGTCTGTCGGCTGACCTTAACTCGCCTGAAGCAGAGCTCTTGAAGCAGGAACTGTGTGAACAGTCGGTGACGCTGGTGAGCAATCAGCATAACATTCTGCCATTTAACCGGCTCGATACCTTACGGCTGGCTTCGGTGGCAATTGGCGCCGATCCGGGTAATACTTTTCAGAAAACCCTGAACCAGTATGCCCCCTTTCAAACGTTGGCTTTCCCAAATAAACCCGTTTCTGAAGCCGATCTAACCCACATGCTGGCGCAGATAGGTGATGCCAACGTAGCCGTTATTAGTTTTCACCGCATGACCGAATCCGCCCTGCGCCGTTTTGGTATCACGAAACCGTCGCTCGATCTGATTACGCGCTTAAAGCAACGCGGTATTAAAGTAATCGTTACGGCTTTTGGGTCGCCCTACAGTCTGCCGCAATTTACCGGGGCTGATGCCCTGGTGTGTGCCTACCAGGACATTGACGAGATGCAGCGGGTGGTGCCACAGATGCTATTTGGTGGTTTAGGCACCCATGGTTTGCTCCCCATTACGTCGGGTGACCTGCACATTGGGATGGGCGAACGGATCAACCCCGAGGGTCGCTTGTCCATGGGTTCTCCCGAAAGCGTAGACATGAAATCGTCTGTGCTGGCTAAAATCGACGCCATTGTTCAGGGAGCCGTGCGGGACCACGTAGTGCCGGGTTGCGAGATTCTGGTGGCCCGCCGTGGAAAAGTCATTTACAATAAGAACTTTGGTGCGTTAACCTATGCCCCCGGTGCCGAGAAAGTGACCGACGAAACCTTGTATGACCTGGCATCGCTGACCAAAGTATTAGCAACGCTGCAGTCGGTTATGGTCCTATATGACCGGAAACAGATCGATATAACCCAGAAGGCATCTGCCTATCTGCCCGAACTGCGGGGCACCAACAAGCAAAATATAGTGATTCAGGATTTGCTATGGCACCAGTCGGGCATGGCCTCTTACTACCCGACTACGTGGGACCGCACCCGGAAACCCGGTGGTGGGTTAAGAGCTGATTATTACAGTGCTACCCCGGACAGCCTGCACACACTCCAGATT
>JAQBNX010000857.1 GCA_028288385.1 Spirosoma sp. | reverse complement strand
TTCTCGATGTGGCCGCGCTGGCGCTTCTCGCTGTCTTTGTCCTCGCCGACGTTGGTTGCGCTGCTGGTGCGGAGGTATCCGACCGCCTTTTCCTGCTTCGCCATGGCCTATTCTCTCCGCAAAAAATGACGTTCTGCGGCTGAATAATACATATTTCTGTACCTATTTCCTGAGAAAAAGGTACAGCGGCATGTCACGAATGCCGGCGAAGGGCCGCGCCAGCAGGATACCAGCGGCCAGCACCAGCAGCGCGGGCAGGTGAAGGGTGAAGGTGGCAGTGGCACTGGCAGTCATGCTGATCACGGGAAACGTCCTGTCCGGTTTGAGGACCCCCATCATGACGAGATCAGAGCCATATTGCGCGGCTGATGATTACGCGACTTTGCGTATCCACCATGCTTGACATCAGCGAAACGTTGGTGATTGCCCCTACAGATTTTGCTCATGCATGCACTTGGGTGTGAGGATGCATGACGGCTGTTGCCGGCGAGCGGCAGGCCCCGTGCCAGCAATCGCCCCGGCACCACCTGAAAGACTACGAATCACTAAATGCCTGCATGAGATACCGAGAGATCATCGCCGAGAGCGGCACCAGCACCACCAGCACCGTTGGCGACACCTGGCAGGAGCGGTTCGCCGACCACCAGCGCCAGCAGGAGAAACGGGCCAAGACCCGCCAGCGGATCGCCGCCGCCGAGACCAGCGCCGCCGACCAAGCCCGCACCGCCGCCGCAGCCCGCGCCCACAACCACGACCGGATCGCCGCCGCCAAGCGCGATCTATCCTAGCCCCCCCGGCCCCTCGGCGAGGAGGCGTCTCCACCATGGTGCCTACCTGGTTCCCAATGTTCGGCGAAAATTGGCGGCTCGAAATTTGGCGGAGGCCGGTATGGGGTCGCATCTTGGCGGAACGCTTTTCCGACACCGGCGAGCTAGATGGACTCACGTTTCCCCAAAATGGAGGATCGCCGACCAGCGCCGTCCTGGCGGGGTAGAGGGGTGCGATCTCCCCGACCTGCCACCCGCCACCGGACCCCTCCGCCACGTTCGCACTTCCGCAAAACCGAGCTTCGCCGACCAGCGCCCCGCCCCGTCCTGGCGCCGTCTCAAAAAATAGACGGGCCGGCTAGAAGGGCACTCGCTGCCCCTCCCAGCACTACTGCGATCCCGCCAACCCGGAAACCCCGCCACCACCCGGCGCCGGACATGCCCTTTGCCGCCATTTCTAGCCACCCTCAGAGCCTCCTGAAGAGGTGGCCGGTAGAGGACATCATCTCACCCCATCAGAGCAGGCTCTACGGGGAGAAAATGATCCTTCTGGAAAAAGATTGATTGATACTATTAGATGTTCAACTTATTAGTTAATTCGGGAATAGTTGCAATCCGCTGGCCCCACCCCCTACAAAGCATAGATTGGGGGTGAAAAAGTATCTTCATCTCGGAACGACTCTATTATCAGACTAAAACCATTCAAGCCATGGGATACCTTGCTTTGTCCGTCATTATCAATACTGCCAATCGGCCCGCTTTTGACCACCAGAGTAATTGGGAGATGCTGTTCCGAGCATCGGGAGACCATCCGAAGCACCTCACCCTCGACGATGCGAGGGAGATGATCAACGCCTTCACGTTCCTGTCTCACCAAGTGAGACCGTGCTTGGCCCATGTCACCATCCGATGGGACAAGAGCGCACTGTTCCATCCGAGGGATTGGCTGGCGGTGCAGGGGAGGTTGCTGGACAAAGCCACCCGATGGCTTCGCCGCAATGGCATCATCGTGGCCTACCTCTGGGTGCGAGAGATCGGCAAACGGTTTGGCCCGCATACCCATCTTCTCATCCATCTGCCGCCCAACCATTGGCAGGGGTTCAAGACCTTCCTCGGCGAAGCAGGACAGTTTGACCTGGTGGCCGATCCCAGCGGCGATGCCTTGCACCTGGCCGGCGGAAGGTTTGGGATGCGTTCGCCGATGATGGCCAGCGGTGTCCTCCGCTACATGCTCAAGGGGCTCGATCCCGACACCCACGTCCGATCCGATGGGAGGGTCATCTCTCTGCCGGCCGCGCTGGGAGTGGATGATCGGGGCGAGAAGCGGCAGCCCATTGCCGGCAAGCGATGCGGCGTCAGCGGTACCATCGGTGCGACCCGCCGCGCCTCGATGGGCTGGGTCGAGCTTCACACCCCGGAGGAACTGCACGCGGCGCTGCACCCCAGCGCCGGCTAGAACCGAGAAGGCTCCCGCCGGCGTCAACCCAACTTGGGAAGAGTGGCGGGAGCCCCTACCGTTGGCGGCCTATCCGTCCCCGGGGTCCGCATGACGATATTGCCGGTCCCATCAGCAATCCGCAAGCCCGACCACTGCTACTGTTGCCTGTATCCCGGGGTGAGCCGGCGCAGCCGGCGAGGGGCAGAGCCCCTACCTGCAACACCTGCGCCGAAGGCGCTCAGCCTTCCTTCGGCTGGTCGAGCTTCGCCATGTCTTTGCCGCCGTCGATGATCTTCAGATGCGGCGGTTTCTCGCCCTGTTTGGCCTTCCTGTAGCTGGTCATTTTGCCACGCCACGACACATCCTTGCAGATGCGGTATACATTGTTGCCGCCGATGGTTGTGCCGCTCTTCTCGATCACTCGCTTGGCCACCAGCGTCCGCATCGCCCGCTGGACGCTCTGCCTCTTGAGCCCGAGCACCTTCCCGACATCGGCTTGGCTGAGGCGAACCCAGTTCTCCCACTCGGCTTGCGCCATGACGTACGCCAACACTCGCCATGTCTCGCCGGTGATCTCTCGATCTGCTGCCAGTTCACCCAGCCGCACCAGCATGATCATCGCCCAATCTCCAATACCCTGCTTGCGTGGTACCAGCAGCGGAACGCCATCCAGAGGCTCGCCAGTATCCATATCGATCAGCATGACGTTACGCCGGCCGCTGCTGGTAGCCTTCCGGCCCCTCGGCTTGATCTGCGGCCCGCCTTCCTGTCCTGCCATCAGCCCTCTCCCCCACCCGCAGCACACATGCTGTGCCTGTAAGCAGTAGTGCTGCTACCCCTACCCTGTAAACAGTTGATATGATTAACCTTTTCTTCCTCCTCTTATGTCTATTAGAACGGTACTCGGTTTGTTCACGGTGGGTCTGGTTATTTGGGGTACCCCGGTCAGGGGGGAATCTGGTGCTGGTGCCCCCCTCGAAGGAAGGGGCTCTGCCCCTCGCCGGCTGCGCCGGCTCACCCCGGGATACAGGCAACAGTAGTATTGATTGAAGCGGAACTGATTGGATTTTGTGCGACTTCGCAATATCATCATGGTTGATATTTGAAACACCCATCCGGTATGGATACATCATTATTTGAGGGACTGCATATGAACGCATCTGTACTTTTGAGGCTCGACCGCACTGCCATTCGCCGGCTCTGCGTCATGGGGTATCTGAGCCCATCTGACCGTGATCCGGCCGTGATCCGCGATGCCGCAGCCGCCGCGCTGGCCGACCGGCTGGCGCCTTTCCCCGAAGCTCTGGTCGCCGATGGCTGCCGGTGAGTTCGACCGGAGGAAGACCCTCGGCACGGCGGCCGAAACTGCTTTGTGCAATCTGCTGACCAGCTACGGCGCGACCGTTGTCTGCCACCAGCACAACCACGATGCCGTCGCCGGATACCCTGGTGCCGCCATCGCCCATGCTGCTGGCGGTACACTGCACCTGCCCGACTTATCCGTGATCTGGCCGCAGCGTGGGATGCTTCGAAGCTACGGGATAGAGGTCAAGACCAAGACACCCCTCAGCAATGGTGGTGGCTGGGGCTGGGACATACCTGCGTTTGATCGTGCGGTGGCATGGGCGACGCTCACTGGCAACGCGGTGTTCTATGCGATCCGAGATCGCAGCGTCGTCCCGCTGCCGCCGGCTGGTGTGCTCGACGATGCCGATTGCTGGCACGTCGCCTCGATCTGGAAGCTCCTGCACTCGCCGCGCTCGACCATGGGCCGGTACCACTATTGGTCGGCCGATGTCTTCGCCCCGCTGGTATTGCTGTTGGCCGGTGAAGGCATCAACACCACAGTCGTGCCATACATCTCGATGGATGGTGGGAGACCGCCGCTACTGCTGTAGGACCGTGGGCGGGGGATGGATGCACTCCCGCCCATGCCGACGCTCAGTAGGGGCTAAACCACGACCGGGATTTCCGTTCGGCTTTTTGCCTCAGGTCCGCACGCTTGCGCTCAATCTCGCCAGACTCTCGCATGCAGCGGGCCACCGCCACACCATCCCCGAGCTTCATGTATACCGAGACAGCCACATCCATCACCTTCAGAGGTTCTATTTTCAGGTTGTCCCAGTTGGCGAGTGCCCAATCTTCAGAAATGTTTGCCAATGCCTCAAGCTCGACTCGATCGACGATGAAGCGGCCGTTGTATTCCTCGATCAAAATTCACCTCGTGGCCTGCTCACTTCGTAACCTTGCAGGGTAGGGCGGCGTCATTGCCACCTCGTTACCCTGTTTGATCCAGCACCTTGATAACTGCACTGCCGACCATCGGCGCCGCTGCTCCTATAATATCGTTACGATATAGGTTTGGTGGATCCACTTGGCTTGGTGCGGCTCACTCCTTTCCCACCAGCCGTTTGACCTGAGATGCACTGAACGGCAGCCCCTTGGCCGTGGTGAAGCCAAGCTCGGCCAGATCGGCGGCGATCTCCCGCAGTGACCGAGACGTGCCGGTGCGCGGGTTTTTCCGTGCCAGCCGGCGAGCTTCCCGCACCAGCGCGGGGTTCTTCTCGCCATGGCTCTTGCGACCCTCGATGCGCTGGCCGGCGGCGACAGACATGCGATCCCGCGCGCCCTTCAGCTTCTTCACCAACCTGGTCTTCTCCAGTTGGGAGAACGCCATTGCCATCTGGCGGAAGGCGACGCGCATCTCGTCATCTGTCTCGGTCAGATCATCGCCGCTGCTGGTCAGAACCCGCGCGCCGCGAGCCGTCATCAACAGGACGCCGAGTTCTGCCGTGATCATCTTGCGGGCGAAGCGTGCTGCTTCATCCACCAGCACCAGCCGGACCCCGCTGGTCTCGATGGCGTCGAGCATGGCCGCAAATCCCGGACGATCCTGCACCGCGTCATCGCCCGACACTGCCGGATCACGGAACCACTCGACGATCTCGATGCCGGCTTGCTTGGCATACTTCTCGATGTGGCCGCGCTGGCGCTTCTCGCTGTCTTTGTCCTCGCCGACGTTGGTTGCGCTGCTGGTGCGGAGGTATCCGACCGCCTTTTCCTGCTTCGCCATGGCCTATTCTCTCCGCAAAAAAT
>JAQBNX010000745.1 GCA_028288385.1 Spirosoma sp. | reverse complement strand
GAGGCCGCATCGTGGCCTCCGGCGAGCCGGCCGAGATCCTCGAGACCATGTCCGACATCATCCTGGGAGGTGCCGCATGAGCGGCGACCACAGCTCCATCAACGACCATCCCGTGCTGCCCGTGCTGCCATCGGTCACCCGGTCCGGTCGTGCCGGCCGCTCGTCGACCACCGAGCTCACGATCGAACGCCTGACCGCGCGGCGTACGACGCTGCGACGCGTCATGGGCGGGTTCGCCGCCCTGGCGGTGGTCGGCACGACGTTGACGCTCACCGCGGGCGCCGGGCAGGCCACCGGTGGGGCGGTGGAGTCGAGGAAGAAGGCGCCGAGCTTCGCCGGTTACAGCGTCACCGGCTCGGCCAGCCCGCTGCGGTTCGAGATCTACGAGCCGACCATCCCGATCCCCTCCGAGCCGCAGGCCGAGATCTCGGTCGGCTACAGCGCTGTCACGGCCGACACCGCGAGCAGCAAGGCCCGTGCGTCCTACCTGTGGCCCGGCTCCGCGGTCGGCGAGGGTTTCAAGGTCATCCTGGACAACCTCGGGCTGCCGCCGGAGATCTCCGGTCCGATCGGGGAGAACGGCTACCCGGTCCAGGTCAACGCCGCCTCCCCCAGCGGGCCCCAGCAGGCCGCCGACGAGCCGATGCCGGGCATGATCCAGCGCGCGATGGCCGGCGAGGACCGCGCGCGTGCCGACAACGGGTTCTCCACCGACGGCGAGACCGACCCTGGTGACTCCGATGACTCCGGTGGCTCGACCCCGGGCCCGATCCCGGGACTGCCCGGCATCCCCGGCCTGCCGGGGCTCGGTGCGGTCGGCGTGGGCTCCGCTGCTGCCGCACCGGTCAGCACCAGGTCCGGCACCAGGTCCGGGACGAAGGCTCCTGCCGCGGCGCCCGGGCTGCCGGCCCCGTTGGCCGCGCTGGTCGACGTCGGGGGCTTCACCTCGATCTCGCGCACCGACAACACCAGCGATGCGTTCGTGCAGTCCCGCTCGATCGCCAACGACATCGCGCTCCTGGGCGGGGTGGTCAAGATCGGCTCGGTCACCACCGTCGCCAACGCCAGCAGTGACGGCAAGACCGGCAAGGACAACGGGGTCGCCGAGTACGGCAACCTCGTCATCGCCGGGCAGACCTTCGCCTTCACCCCCCGGGGCCTGGAGGCCACCGGCACGGCGCTCCCGATCCCCGGTCTCCCGGCTCAGGGGATGGCCCTGCTCAAGGAGCTCGGCATCACGATCGAGGTGCCCGACCCGGTCTACGCCACCGATGGCGACGCGGCCTCGACCTTCATGCCCGGCCTGCGGATCGAGTTCGACCTGACCGCGCTGAAGAAGCGCAGCGGTGCCCTGACCGAGGCGGCCGACTCCGTGATCAGCATGCTTCCCGAGCAGTCCGGACAGATCAAGAGCGCCCTGCAGGCGGCCATCTTCGCCTCGCCCCGCATCGTGGTCTTCCTGGGTCAGTCCTTCGCCGGCGTCGACACCTCCCAGGCCATCGACCCGCCCGCCCCGCCGATCGTGGAGCCGACCCAGGTCCCGACCCAGGCCGCCGGGGCTGGTGGCAGTGGCGCCAGCTCGGGTGGGTCCGCGCCGGTGAGCCCGGTCGACTCCGCGCCGATCGACTCCGCCCCGACCGGCGAGGTACCGCCCACCGGCGTGGCCGCTCCTGAGCTGGTCTCCGCGGTGCCGGGTCTGCCCCCGTTGCTGTCGTTCCCCGGTCTGCTCCTGTACGGCGGCCTGCTCGGCGCCGCCCTGGCCGGGTTCTTCGTACGACGCCTGGGGCTGCTGGCCCTGGGTGGCTCCGGTTCCTGCTCCCACGGCCTGGTCTCCGGACTGCCCGACCTGCGAAAGGCGTGACCTGACATGACAGCCCCCACCACCGAACGACCTGGCCAGCCCGAACGAGCCAGCGGGTCCCGCATGGGCGCCGGGGCACCTCTGCCCCGCGCCGGTGTCTCGCGCAACGGCAGCGGCACCGCACCCCTGCGCGGAGGCGGTAACAGCGCCCTGCTGCAGGTCGTGCTCTTCTGGGCCGGCGCGATCATGATGCCCCTGGGCATCGTGGTGATCCTGCTGGGCTACTACGGCGTGGCCAACTCGGTCTACGAGTTCGAGCGCGAGGCCTACCAGACCTCGGGCGGGTTCCTGGGCCTGGGCATCACGTTCCTGGGCGGGTTCCTCTACTTCGGGGCCTGGCTGGCCAAGATCGCCGCGGACAACAACACCGCCTCGGCCCGCCTGGCCGACACCCTGCTGGTCCTGGCCGACATCACCTCCAAGGCCGCAGCGACCATGGACCCCATCGGGGAGACCGAGTCCCTGCCGGTCACCGCGGGCGACGGCACCACCGCCCACCGCCGCGACTGCGCCCTGGTCGCGCACCGCGACGACCTCCAACCCCTCGGCGCCCGCACCGGCCTGCAGGACTGCCGGGTCTGCCGGCCCTGACACCCGCGATGGTCGTGGACCTACCGCACGTGCAGAAGGTCCACGACTACGGCTGTTCGATGATCGCCTGGCTCTCCTCGGGCTTGTCCGGCAGCACGTTCTCCACGTAGTCGCGCGCCGAGTCCTGGATCGACACCTCGTGGCCGGCCCTCTCGGAGAGGTACCACCGGTGCACCAGGATCTCGTGGAACATCTCGGCCGCCTCCAGCTTGCCGCGGGCCGCGGGCGGCACCATGGACGTGAGCGGTTCGTAGATCTCGGTCAGCCAGCGGGTGGCGACCAGGGTGCGGTCCTCGCGGCCGAGGTCGAGGTGGGCCGTGAACGACGCCAGGTCGTTGAGCAGGCGTCGGGCCTGACCGTCCTCGACGTTGAGCCCGGTCAGTGCCTGGAGCTCGCGGCGGTGGTGGCC
>JAQBNX010000561.1 GCA_028288385.1 Spirosoma sp. | reverse complement strand
CAGGCGAATGCGTTCGGTAAAGGATTTTAAATGGGGCGAAGTGTATAAGCCAACGCGGTATCCGGCAGCCTGGTAAATGGCGGCTAGCATGTGAGAGGTGCTGCCTTTGCCGTTCGTACCCGCTACGTGAATGCTCCGAAACTGGTGCTGCGGGTTACCTAATGCTTCGCATAGGGCAAGTGTATTGCCTAAACCGGGCTTGAGTGCTTTGGGACCAATCCGGTGATAAACGGGCAACCGACTATAGAGGTAGTCGAGCGCTTCCGAATACTCCATTAATCCTTAGCCTTAATAATGAACGTAATGGTACCCGTCGCCGTAGGGGGCGTAGCCCCTCCCTTGGGCCGGAGCCTAAGTTGCCGAACGGCCCGTCGATAGACCTCACTGACGGATGGGCTAACGGTACTTTGCACCTGCCGAACGTTGGTGATTTCCCCGCTCCCATCAACTGTTATCTTGAACACGATTTTGCCGGTCTCATCCGATTCGTCATTAACGTTTGGTCGGCTGGCCATGGCCCATCCCGATACGTCGAATGCTACCCCGGAAGCAGACCCACCGGGAGTTCCATAAAATTCTTTTGCGTTGATGTTACCTTTTGGATTGCCTTTATCACCCACTCCACTGGCATCATCACCGTTGTTGTTGCCACCTGTTCCGGCTGCTTTCCCCACCGTTCCGTTAGAGCCACCTCCACCCGATGATTTCTTGAAGAGAGCATCATTATTGACGGTCTCTACTTTCTTAGGTGGAGTCGGGGGCGCTGTACGTTCGATCGGGGCTGCTGGACGCGCCGTTTCAACTGGTTTTGTTTCGGGGCGTTCAGGTGTAGTCACAGGGCTTTCGGCCTTACTGGCAATCACCGGTTTTTCGGCCACCGTTTTGGCGGGTTTGGCCTCAACAACTTTTGGTGTTGGTGTTACCCGAGTCCGCTCCAGCCGGGGTGTCGTATTGACTTTTGGATTTGGCCTCTTTTCAGCGGCTTTGACATCGACGGGATTTGGTGAGTTTGATGCTTTGTTATACGTCTGAATTTTTCCACTGCCGCGTGCATCAGTTCCAAAATTCACTTCGATAAACTCAATGGGAGGTGGATTAGGCACCGTCTGGGCCAGATGAACAAAGAACAGCACAGCCAGCAACAGCAGATTAATTGTTGCTGACGCAGCCAGGGACTTCATCCTGATTTCTTTCTCGTTATCAAAGGTGATGCGTGTCATGTATACTGTGACGGTTTCGCTATATAACGTAGCTTCCGGCTGGTTCGTTTATCGGGCGTTGGACAAACGCAACCCTTTATGAACGTAACGAAAGTCGTATGGTCAGCTGGCCGGGCGAATTTACCATAAATTCATATAAGGTGGTAACCCGTAAAGATCGCATGTCACCACGCTTCTCCACCGGTTAATATCGAACTGAGGCTATCGCATTCAAAAAGAACTTATCCTATGTTTGCAGGTCATCTGTGCTTGCCCTAATTATGCCTGTTCTGCAACCTATCGTCAACCTCGCCGAACTTCTTCATCAGAAAGGAATAACCGATGTCGTTGTATCGCCCGGCTCGCGGTCTGCTCCCCTGACACTGGCCGTTGCCCGCCATCCCCAATTACGGGTGCGGGTAATGGCCGATGAGCGGTCGGCAGGTTTTGTCGCCCTGGGCATGGCTCAGCAAAGCCGACGCCCAGTAGTCCTTATCTGCACATCGGGTAGTGCCGTGTACAACCTCGCTCCTGCCGTAGCCGAAGCCTTTTTTCAGCAAGTGCCACTGTTGTTGCTTACCGCCGACCGACCCCACGAGTGGCTCCACCAGCAGGATGGGCAAACCATGGATCAGGTAGGTGTTTTTGGTTCGCAGGTTAAACGAAGCTATGACCTTCCGGCCGATTATTCATACCCGGACGCCCGCTGGTTTATAGAACGAACCGTCAACGAAGCGATTAACCTGAGTCGGTCGAGTCAACCGGGGCCGGTCCATATTAACATACCCCTGCGGGAACCGTTTTACCCAGCTACCGATGAACCGTTCCCCTATGAACCTGTACGGGTCATCAATGTACTAGACGCATACCCAACTCTACCAGCAGCCACCTGGCATGAATTGCTAGAGGCCTGGGACCAGAGCGAGAAAATACTCATCGCTGTAGGTCAAATGCCCCATGATTCGGCGATGCTGGCTATCCTGAGAAAGTTTAGTGAAGAACTTGGGGTGCCCGTTATTGGCGAGATTACGGGGAATATAGCCACCAATGATATTTTTATCACCAGAACCGATACACTGCTGTCCACGCTGACTGAACAGGCAGGAGACCAGCTTCGACCAGATCTCTTGATCACCCTTGGTAACTCATTTCTCACCCGAAACCTGAAAACATATTTCCGCCAGTATCCTGCACCACAGCATTGGCATGTGCAGCCGACTGTTGACCGCATCAATGACCCGTTCCAAAGTCTGACTACCCTAATTCCGGCAGAACCGCTGGCCTTTATGGAAAAATTATTCGG
>JAQBNX010000544.1 GCA_028288385.1 Spirosoma sp. | reverse complement strand
GCACGGCTTACTAGTGTTCAGTTTTATTATAGAACGACTTGTCAAGAACACATTTTACACCGTTTTAGTCTCGCCTATCCAATGGGCCACAACCAACAAAGTGGATGAGATAAGGTTAAATAAAGGTATCCTCATTCTTTCGGATTATTCATGGCAGTTATTGGCGAATTGATAAAAAAAGCAATTGATGTTTACGGATTCATAACCTCGGAGCCTGATCCAGTAAAAGCACAGCACGACGTATTGCAACACCTGCTGACAAAAGCCCGACTGACGGCCTTCGGCAAAAGACATGACTTCACCAACATTCTATGTAATGAGGATATAGTAAAGGCGTTTCAGCAGGCGGTTCCAGTCCATGATTATGACAAACTATATAACGATTGGTGGCACTATCTCCTGGAAGGTCACCAGAATGTAACGTGGCCGGGTAGCCAGCAGTATTTTGCGCTGAGCAGCGGAACAACCAGTACCAGCAAAGCCATTCCGGTAACAGACGACATGCTGGACTCCATCCGCCAGTCGGGTATTCAGCAGGTGATGAGCCTGAAAAACTTCGACCTGCCGGCCGACTTCTTCACCAAGCAAATTATGATGCTGGGCAGTAGCGTTAGCCTGATCGAAAAAGACGATCATCAAGAAGGTGAAATCAGCGGTATCAGTGCCGCCAATATCCCAACCTGGTTCCGTGGATATTACAAGCCGGGCGTTGATATAGCGTCCATCAAAGATTGGGATGAACGCGTGCGCCGGATTGCTGAAGAAGCGCCCAACTGGGACATTGGCAGTCTGAGCGGCATTCCATCGTGGATTGAACTAATGCTGAAGGAAGTAATTGCCTATAATGGGCTAAACACGATCCATGACATCTGGCCCAACCTACAAGTCTATACCTCAGGGGGTGTAGCGTTTGAACCGTACCGGAAAAGCTTTGACGCTTTATTGGCTCGGCCTTTAACCTACATCGACACCTACCTTGCTTCGGAGGGATATCTGGCTACACAGAAACGACCAGACACCTCATCGATGGCCTTAATTGTGGACAATGGAATCTTTTTTGAGTTTGTCCCATTTGTTGACGAAAATATGGACGATGAAGGCCGGGTCAAGCCCGACGCTACCGTCCTTTCGCTGGAACAGGCGGAGGAAAATATCGATTATGTCCTGCTAATTTCTACCGTTTCGGGAGCCTGGCGGTATATGATCGGCGATACGGTCATGATCACCGACAAGCAGCGGTCTGAAATAAAAATCACCGGCCGTACAAAACACTTCCTCAACGTAGTGGGCGAGCAGTTGTCCGTGCATCAGATGAATCAGGCCATGCAGAAAATGCAGCAACGGTTTGACATTGGCATCAAAGAGTTTGTGGTGTCGGCCATTCGTAAAAATGATGAGTACATCAACAAATGGTTTATCGGAGCCGACCGTATTGTTGATGGGCAGGAAATGGCCACTTTGCTGGATACGGAGTTGCGCGACACCAACAAAAATTATAATGTTGCCCGCAGTAAGTCGCTGAAAGGGGTAGAAGCCGAGGTGATTCTGGTCGAAAATTTTTACCGATGGAGTGAAAACTTTAAAAAGCTCGGTGGTCAAACCAAGATTCCCAGAGTAATGAATGAAGAAGACTTCCTCGATTTTGAGCAGTACGTCAAACAACTGTCATAACCCCTCTCGTTGCTTTGCTAGCTTTTCTTCTTCTAATACCCGCACCTGCTCAACGATTTCTTCGGGTGATACGTATAAGCGGGCTATTTTATCTTTGTAGGCCTGCGGCAATTCGGCATGGTTGAGAATAAACTGCTTGGTTTGGATCAGGTAGGGCCCAAGTCCATGACCCACTGCAAAGTCGTCGGCTGTCCGCTCCGCCCGCTTTACGTAGTCTGAAGAAAGGAAGTAACCAAGACCAAACTCAATCATACCCATAGTGCTTCGGCTTTCGTAGTCCATGATGTGCCCCAGTTCGTGTCCAATCCATCCAATCATAATCGGGTCCGGAAGTTGATGGATGGGAATAGCCGTGTGTGTAAGCCTGAACAAGGCGCTTATGTTGATCTGATATGCCCAGTTCGCTTTTTTAGTCAACAGGGTTTTGAAAACGGGCTGGGCCTGCATCACCGAGGATCTCAGGTTTTGTCTAAAAACAAAGCGAATGTGCGTGTTCATCAGTTCTGGATAGCAGGCTAAAGCGATCAGTACGTTTCTTTTGATCACCGGAGGAATAATCTTATTCGTACTGAACGCGGCCAATTCAGAATCAATTTCGGTAGACTGGATTTTGCTTTCGTTAGTCGGCATGGGTAAATGATAAATGTAACGTTGTCTGGCTCTTTGTACCAATTGAGTACGAAGGTCTACTTATTTTAGCAACGAAAGCCAACTACCCTTATAGGATAATGCTTTGAGCAGGCCGGAACTACCACTATACTCTATAAACCAGAAAAGGCAACCGTGCGGTTGCCTTTTCTGGTTATTTTATTAAACAAGTCTGTATTTAAATGGCAGCTTTTTCGGTGAAGAAGTTAAGCACAAGCAACGCTAATGACGTTGCTTTCTGTTGCCGGGCGGCTTCATTTGCCTTGGTTTGGACCCGAACGTTGACAATGTGATTGTTGTATAAAACATGCAGCGTACTGGTGCTCGGTTCCCAAACCGCTTTATCCCCTACCCCAGTTACGGCCTTAAACGTACCTGTGCTGATCACGGGTTTAGCGAACTGAGCAGCTACGGGTGTTACGCCTGATACAGAACTCGACGAGTCGTTTGCGGCCGTTGAATCAGCGTCCAAGTCACTCGATGTCTTACCTTCGGGTGTTGAAGCAGGTCGTTCGGCACCAGTGCCCTGCGTTGCTGGGCCATGATAGGATGGTTTTTGAGTTGTTTCGCCTGACTGACCCGACACCTGACCCGCGCCACCCTGGTAGTT